>JAJRYU010000102.1 GCA_024275615.1 Planctomycetota bacterium | reverse complement strand
AGGCTCCTGAAACTCGGGGGCGCCTTCACTGACGCTGACAACTTCAACAGTAATCTGGTCGGTCTTTGCCTCGACCCAATCCTGCTTCTCCGATTCCCGCCAACGGATGACAGAAGGAGCGATGGTGAGCACCTCATCGATACCCGGATCAAGAACGACCTCCATGCTGCGAACTCGGTAGTTGCCAATGGGGTCTTCTTCGGTCCAGATTCCAGAATCATAGACCACTTGGTGATCAAGCTGCTCCAGAATGGGAGGCCAATCTACTTCCACACCTTTTCTGAATTTCACTTCCACGCGGTACTTCACGCGAGCACCAATATCGACTTGGGGTGAATCGACTTGAGCGGTGACGACGATCTTAGGACCAACCCCGAGGTCGGGACCGTCAACGTTTGTGGATTCGGGCTCTTCCGTGCAGCCAGCAAGGAGGAAACCGCCGACAAGAAGCAAGAAGATGGCAATGAGGTTCTTCATTGACTGAGCTTGTCCTCGAAGATTTTGACATCCGATTGTTTCAACGCTTGATGCATCAGCTCCCCAATCGCCGCTTGTTCGCGCTCAGCGCGGAGCATCTTGGCAGCGGCATCTTTGACTTTTTCAAATGGGTAAGGTTTGCCATCTTGTCGTCTCAGCACCTTAATGATGTGACGCCCCGCGCTCGTCTTCATTGACTTGGGCGCGACAGCGCCAGCCTTGGTTTCACCGATGGCTGTAAACAGTCCCTTGACATCTCTCATGGTGTCATGGCTTTGTCCTTCAACGACAACACCCTCAATGACGCCACCTTTGTCTTTTGAGGCTTGGTCTTGGCTGAGACGAGCGCACACCACCTGCCATTTTTCCTTCTCCAAGGCTTCGCGAACAGCTTTTTCTCGCTCAAGGTCATCGACAACAATATGAGCGACCTGCACTTGGTTGGGTTCCCGAAATCGAGCGCGATTGGCTTCGAAATAGAGCTTGGCATCTTTGTCACTCACATCGATCTTGCCCGCTACTTCGTCAGCGACGAGCTTACGCACCAAGATGTCCCTGGTGGCAAGTTCAATCGCCAACTGGACTTTTTCGTCTTTGGTCAGCCCGAGCTTGCGAGCTTTACGCTCCATGACTCTTTGAGCCACGAGATTCTTGAGCAACTCCAACTTGCCCTCTTTGGTTTCAATACGTGCCCTCAGCTCAGGGCTTTGTTGGGCAATGAGAGCTTCTAATTCCGCGAGATGGATTTGCTCTTGGCCGATCTCCGCCACTACGACATCAGTAGTTTTGGCGGCGCTTCTTTCACCTGAGGGTTTGGATGCCCGGTCAAGAAGTCGATCGGCTGCCGCGCCTTTGCCAAGCCGCTCCAAGCACTCGATCCTCCAGGTGTCAATGCGCCGCCCCAGTTCACCTTCTGGCCGCAATTGAGCCGCGCGCAACAAAGATGCCAGGGCTTTTTGGTAACGCCCCTTTTTCATGTGGATTTCGGCGATCACCACACTGCTGCCGATGATAGCCGACTTACTTAGGCCACCATCATGATTGATGAGGTCCTCGTAGGTTGCAATGGCTTCGTCTTCCAAGCCTTCATTGCGTAGATTCGCCGCCCACTCACGCTTGGCGTCTGTATCCCAATCTCCCGCCTTGGCAGCAACCGACGTTGAAGACGGCTCTTTGTTGCAAGCAACAAGAAAGACAAAGATTGAAAGAGCGAATGCTGATGTCAATTTCACAGCCGACGTTCCCTTTCTCGAAAATAGGTCATGAGAGGTTGCACATAGTCCCGGTCAGTGCGCAGCTCAACTGTGTCGATGCCACGGCGTTTGAAGATCTCGGAGCGCTTCGCCCTGTCCTTGCCAACGTCTTTCGCATAACCTTGACGGAATCCCAAAGACCAGCCATCCACTTCAAACTCCTCCCCAGTTTCGGCGTCGACAAGGTTGAGCAGTGCTGGCACTTTCATCAGTTCGACCTCGGCCGGATCGCTAATCGACATAGCGATGAGATCGTGCTTCCGTTTGGCGATCGAGAGGTCTTGTTCATAACCTTCGTCCAGGAAGTCAGAAACCAAGAACGTCACCGATTTCCTCTTGGTGACTCGACTGAGGTATTCGAGCGCCCCTTTGATGTCGGTGCCTCGACCTCTGGTTTCATGGGCCAGAATCTCGCGGATAACGCGCAACACATGGCGCTTGCCCTTCTTGGGTGGCACAAACAACTCAATTTCATCGGTGAAGACAATGAGGCCAACTTTGTCGTTATTGCTGACCGCTGTAAATGCCAAGACCGCACACAATTCCGCCGCCACTTCGCGTTTGGTTTTTCCTTGCGTACCGACGTCGAGAGACGTGGATGCATCGAAGAGAATCATGACCGTAAGCTCACGCTCCTCGACATACTCTTTGATGTGCGGAGAGCCTGTTCTCGCCGTGACGTTCCAATCGATCGCTCGCACGTCATCACCCACTTGATAGGGCCTGACTTCCGAGAATTCCATACCTCGCCCTTTAAACACGGACTCGTAATGACCGGACATAACGTCGGTCACCATGCGGCTGGTGAGGATCTGAATGCGTCGAACTTTGTCGAGGATTTCTTTAGGAATCACGGCACTTCAACATTGTCGAGAATCTTGATGATGATGTCGTCCGATGTCATTTCTTCGGCTTCCGCTTCATAGGATGGAATCACGCGATGGCGCATCACAGAGGGGGCGACATCCTTGACATCTTGCGGTGTCACAAAACCCCGGCCCTGTAAAAAGGCTTTCGCTTTGGCGGCTAGGGTCAAGAAGATGGTCGCTCGTGGCGAAGCGCCGTATTCAAGCAAGGGACCGATGTCGAGCTTGTAGTCTTCCGGAGTACGAGTGGCAAAAATCAAGTCAACGATGTAGTCCTTGATCTTGTCATCCATGTATATCGCATCGACGACTCCCCGGGCTTCCAAGATTTGTTCAGGCGTCACAACGCCTTTCGGCATGACGACCTTTTCCGTACGCGCCATGGCATCAAGAATCTTGCGCTCGTCGGCCTTTGTTGGATAACCAACTGAGAGCTTCAACATGAAACGGTCGACCTGGGCTTCCGGCAAAGGGTAGGTTCCCTCCTGGTCGATAGGGTTTTGCGTCGCCAAGACCAAGAACGGATCTGGAAGAGGAAAAGTCTCATCGCCAATTGTCACCGTCCTTTCTTGCATCGCTTCCAGAAGTGCGCTTTGAACTTTGGCTGGAGCTCGATTGATCTCATCCGCGAGGATGATGCTCGCAAAGACCGGACCTTTTTTGATCTTGAATTCCCCGTCTTTGGGGTTGTAGATCAAAGTGCCAATGATGTCTCCCGGCAGAAGATCGGGAGTAAACTGAATACGATGGAAAGAGGTTCCCAAGAGGTTGGCTAGTACCGACACCGTGAGGGTT
>JAJRYU010000101.1 GCA_024275615.1 Planctomycetota bacterium | reverse complement strand
ATGCCGAAGTCGCTGCGCTTGATATTGATCTCAGCTTCGTAGCCACTTCGCAAGCCGAAACGCTTCATGACTCTTGTGGTGCCAAAGTGATGTGCTTTCGTCTTGATGGATTTGGTCACACCTCGCATTGTGAGCGTGCCTTCGATGTCGAATGTGTCGCCGTTGGCGGTGATTTTCTTGCTGACGAAAGTGATCTTGGGGAATTCCTTCACCGCAAAGAAGTCCTGTTTCTTCAAGTGCGCATTGCGACCGGCATCATTGCTGTCGATACTGGCAGCGTTGATTTCGACCTTGACGAAGTTACCTTGGCCGTTGCTTGGGTCAAGTTTGAACGAACCGTTTACTTCATTGAAACGGCCCCAGAATGGTCCAGCCCCCAAGTGTTTGATCCGAAACAAGGCGTTGGAATGTTGAGGGTCGACCTTGAAAGTCTTGGCGCGGTCGGAGTCAAGACCCGTGGCCGAAACGGTCTCGATTGTGATTGGCACCAAGGCTTCCTGAGGAGAATCGGAAATATATCCCAAGTAGGCGACAAGAAGCAGGACGAGTGTTGTTGATTTTAGCAGCATTTTTTCTTTCCTAGTTCAAGTCAATATCTATCAAAGCCTGTGATAACCTCCTTGATTCCCAAAATCTTCCTCACCCTGCCTTATTCACGAGATTGTCGTCAATCAGCTCACGACCCGGCACGCTCTCCGAGTCGAATCTGAGTGCCGCTTGGTCGTGAACGATGTGGGATAGTCGGTCCCTTGGTTGTCGCTTAGGCCGTTGACCACAATTGACGCCAGCGGTAGACTCCAGTTGCTCAGATTCTTTCACCACGTCTCATAGATTGGTCTTCCGTCTTGCTTCGTTCATGCAGCAAGACGGTCGCTCGAACACCACACATTTCTGGAGGTTGGTCATGCGAAATTCCCTGGTAGTCTTGTTGCTTCTTGCATCGGTAGTTTGGGGGCAGTCGAATCGAGACGACCTGACTCCGTTGGACATTTCCTACACCACAAGAGTGGGGGATGACCTGAAGACCATCAATGTTGAATTGCGAGTCGAAAACATTGCCCGCCCGACTACTCATTTGGCGATGCCAAATTGGAGCCCGGGTGCTTACCGTATTGGCAGCTATGGCAAGCGAATCAAGGACTTGAGTGTTGTTGATGGCAACAACCAGGAACTCGAGCTGACGCAGATTGACCCACAAACTTGGAGTATACCGACGGCGGGCGTACGCGTTGTGAAGGTGACTTATTCATTGGCAGCTCGTGGGCGCAGGAGATTTCGTTCGGCACCGGATACCGGTAAGAAGACAGGATTGCAAATCGCTGGGCCCTCAACATATATTTACGTGCGCGGCGCCAAGAGAGTGCCGGTCTCTTCGAGTTACATCATTCCGGATGGATGGCGCATCGCCAATGGCTTGTTGCCCACCGCTGATCCTCTCACTCGTCTTGCCAAAGACTATGACACTTTCATTGATGCACCGACGATTTTGGGTATCTACAAAGAGAAGACCTTTGAGGTGAACGGAACGCCTTTTAGCTGCGTGTTTTTTCAGAATACCCAAGAGTACGATTTCGACATGGATGGATTTGTTGAGGTTTGTCGCAAGATCGTCACGAATCAAGGTCAACTCTACGGTAGCTTCCCGTTTCCGAATTACGTCTTTCTTTTCACGCTTCCAGGCGGTGGCGGCTTGGAGCACCTCAACTCAACAAGTATCGGGCTTAGTCCAAGACGGATGAAGAATGACGTGACCGCCGGAGCCAGCGTGACTTCTCACGAGTTCTTCCACACCTGGAACGTGAAGAGGATTCGCCCCCAGACGCTTGGGCCTTTCGAGTATGAGCACGAAAACTACACGGGCAATCTTTGGGTTTCGGAGGGTTGGACCTCCTATTATGGCGACTTGACCTTGTGCCGCACAAAAATTGTGTCGCGGGAAAACTACCTTTCTGGCTTGAATCGAATTTGTCAACGGGAATTCAATAAGGAAGGCCGCCTGGAGCATTCGGTGTTTTGGGCCAGTCGTAACGTTTGGCACCGTCGCCGTCAGGGTGAACCTTCGCGAGTCGATTACTATGGAACGGGCGAAGTTTTAGGAGCCATGATTGATCTCAAGATTCGTCAGGAGACAAACAATCGCAAGTCTCTCGATGACGTTATGCGTTTTCTGAATCGTTGGTTCGCCGAGTCAAATATAGGTTTTGGCGAGGGTGACGTTGAAAGGGCTTGCACGGCGATCAGCAACTACGATTTCAAGGAGTTCTTTGCACGCCACGTCTATGGGACGATGGATCCACCTCTCTCTGAATACTTTGCTTACGCCGGTGTCGCCTATACTGAGCGGAGTGTTAACACGGCTTTTCCATTCGCATTTTTTAGAGGACGAAGCGGACTTCGGATTCGAGGAAGCCGGGGTCGCCAAGCCGACGAGAACAGCGTGCTCAAAAGCGGTGACACCATCGTCTCGATCAATGGCAAAGAACTCACTGACACCATGAGCTTCCTGGAGACTCACAAAGCGGGGGAGACCATCAAGCTTGTTGTCATGACCGGCGACACCAAAAAAGAAGTCGAAGTCAATCTCATTGAAAAGAAGTCGATGGTCCCTTCGATGCGTTTTCTTGAGAATCCCAGCAAACGGCAGTTGCGTATCCGTGAAGGTTGGTTGACTGGTAGCCACAACTAACTCGATCTCGTTTTTTGCAAGCTGGGGCAACGTCTCGCGATCTGCGGACCTGTTGTCCCAGCTTTTTTTCGCTAAGGCGGTTTCCAAAGTTGTCCTTGTCGAAATCCCTAAGAGACTGTTTGGCAGCCGCTTGTGGCACTTGCCGTCAGACTCGATGGCGCGGTCAAGGGGCGTTATACTCTCAGCGACCGCGTATGGATCTGGGATTGAGTGTCTGGGAGGGAAGAACCCCCGCAATCTCGACTAAGCGCGAGGCCGGAGCAAGGTCGTGAATAGTTTGCCTGGGGATCAAGAACACACGCAACCGGACTGCATAGTCTTGGGACCCGAACCTGGAGTAACTCCGAGTTCGAAACCACCAGTCCGCATTTTCTTAGGTACTCAACCGGAACAATACCGTCCCGAACGGGTGTTCTTTTGGTCGATCGAAAAGGTGCGGGATCCCAGCCGTGTCTATGAGATTTACTTGATGAGCCGCATGTCTGGCTACCGTGGTGCTTGGGCTTGGAATACGGGATTCACGAATTATCGGTTTGCCATTCCTTACTACGCTGGCTACCAAGGTCGCGCCATCTATAACGACGTTGATCAAACCTACCACGCAGATCCAGCCGAGTTATTTGACATGGACATGGGAGGCCATGCAGTGTTGGCGGTTAGCCGGACTGATACCTCGGTCATGCTCATGGACTGCGAGCGAATGAAGAAGTATTGGACCATCGAGAAGGTTCAAGTCGGTCGGAAGTACCCGCTCATCGCCGCAGTTCAAGCAGATGAGGGAGCGTATGGACCTCTCGACGAGACTTGGAACGTGCGTGACACGCCTCATGTTCCGGGGCGGACCAAGTGTTACCACTATACAATTCTTCATTACCAACCTTGGCGACCGTTGCGCGAGCGATTCTACTATCGACCAAACGAGCACGGCGGGGCATTGTGGTACGGGTTGGAAGAGAGTGCCGACAAAGCTGGTTTTCAGGTCTACAGCGCCTCGCGTCCATCACGCCATTTCGATCGGTTTCTTGATTCTGACGCTAAGTTATCCGAACAGAATTTTGCGCCAACGATCTTGGCGGACTTGACGGAGGACATGATCACAAGGACATCGGCTGCCAGCGTCGTGGAGTTTCGCGGATCGTGCAGCAGAGACTCAGGCGAAAGAGACATCAATTCTCCAGTTCGGCCGCAACAACGCCAGCTTGGTGAGGTGGTGCGACAGATGCGCGTAAACAAAACCCCACCACGACATGATGGCATTGTGCTCAGCGCCGCTCTCAGTCAATGGCCAAGAGAAGATTTGCCGTGGATCCTAGACGCAATCTTCGCGCAGGCCAATCACTTTGTTGTTGGCACGGTTCATGTTCCCGAAGCGGCTGAGGGTAGGAAGGCGTCTCGCCGTATGGCCTTGGCGAAGACTGCCGAGTGGTGGAATTGGGCCATGGGTGCTGCTGCAACTCGCCATCCCCAGGTGACTTGGTGTCTGGCTCTAGCCCCCAGATTGGACAGTGGTGTCGATGAACTTGAGTTTTGCCGAGGAGGGGCCCATCCCGGGAAGGAGGAACCTACAGTGTGGGTACTCTCTGACGAGAAGCCCGGCCACACAACCCAGTCCTTGGGTTTGGCAAAGAAACTCGATTGGCCTTACGTCGAGAAGAAACTTCGATTCAATCCACGGGGTGAGCTGCCGAATTCCATGGTCAAGGGATCGATCGCCAGCTTGCGTGAATCCAGCGATCCTGTTGTTGGACCACCGTGGCCCGATCTTGTTATCGCCACCGGCAGGAGAACAGTGCCCATCGCCGAATGGCTCCGGCAGCACTCTTTGGGGCGAACGCGGACTGTTCAAATGGGTCGAATTGGAACTTCACGGGACGATAATTTCGATGTTGGTGTCGCCCCGGCTTACGCCGGACTCTATCCAGATCCACGGCGCCTTGAGACGGCAACGCCTTTGACGCGGGTGTGTCAAAAATCGCTTGATGAAGCCACTGTTCAGTGGCGTAGTGTGTTTGGACAAAAGACAACAGGCCCCATGGTTGCACTCTTGGTCGGAGGAACAAACGCTGAGCATGAATTTACTTCGGCGTGCGCCAGGGATTTGGGTGAGTCCGTGAGGTCAATGGTTGAGTCCGTGGGAGGGCGCGTCGTTGTCTCCACAAGTCGCCGTACTTCGAAAACTGCCGCTGAAGCTCTCTTAACAGCCCTTGGAGACTCTTGTGCCCATTCTTATGTTTGGCAAAGGGACAGCGAAAGTCAGGAGAATCCCTACATGGGCTACCTATCCATGGCCGATGCCTTCGTTGTCACTGGTGAAAGTGCCTCCATGCTCGCGGAGGCCTGTGCTACCCATAAACCTGTAGCGATTTTTCCTCTGCCCATGCGATCTGCCGGAATTCGTGCTTGGGTCCGATCTCTCGGACGTAAGCTCGGAGATTCTGTTGCGCAATGTGCGTACTCTCGCCCAGAGAATAAGAGAGGGATTGAACGACCACAGCGAAGAGTTCAGCGCTTTTGTGCCGGGCTCCTGGCGAAAGGTCTTGTGCGCACAGGTGGCCATAGCAAACGCCTGCACGAATCCTTGGTCTCTCGTGGGCTTGCAGTCTTCTTCGATGGTCAAATGCCCAAGCCACCCACTGAGTGCGTGAACGAAGTCGAGCGTGTGGCCGATCGTGTGCGGGCCATGATGAAATATTCGCATTGTGCTCATGTCGGCGAAGCTGCGCGTGAAGACATCGGCAAGGCGACTCAGGTCGCCGACGAGTCGTGATCTAACCAAAAAGCTGGCGGACTCGCACAACAGAATTCTCTAGATCAGAACTTTTCTCAACCGCGCGTTCAAGCGGGCGATTCTCGCCCAGCCATTGAATGCGATGTTGGCGAATGAGGTTGTGGTGAATGCGTGTGACATCGCGGCGTAACCGTTTCGGGCCGAGATGATCACGTAGCCAAGTTCCCAGGGCTCTTCCCGGGCGACTTGATTCCATAGTAAGGGAAGAGGACTCATTTGGGTCGCCCGCATGTTCGGGGCGCGTCCCATCATACACATGGATTGGCTTATTCGTGGCGCAACTTTCTGTCAGCATCGACGTGCTTTCGGCTGTGACAATGAAAGAATCGGCAAGCGCCAAAAAACCATGATAGGGATTCGAACCACTTCCAGCGGAGTACTCAAAACAAAAAGTCGGCACATCGATTTCAGACTTGATGATGGCCAAGGCACCCGCAGGCGTACGCGCGCTCGTCGTGATGAGAAGCGAGCCCTTCTCGGCACTCGCCAAGGCATTCGCAGAACGACCGAGATAGCGCATTCCCGCTGCAGTAAAACGGCAAAAACTACTGTCGCCACCGACCAACACGGCGATCCAGGGCTTGGGCAAGTGGGCCAGCTGTTTTTGCCATCTATCGCCTTCTACCTTCAGCCTTGCTGCGTCGATACGATGCAAGGGAAGTTCGTTGTACAGAATATTAGGGGCTTGAGGGAGGTTGTATTGCGGGGTTGTGACGATCAAGTCAAAATGCTTGGGACGAGCCCATGGTCGGCCCATGTGGACCAACTTGCACTGGCCTAAAGACTGTCTCTTGATCCAACGGGCCACTGGTTCGTTTCGTCTTCCAGCAGATATCACAAGGTCTGGCCAAGGTCCTTCCAACGGATCGGAATGATCTTTTCTCAGTCCAAGAAGAGTGACCCTAAAGAGTCGGTTTGGAATGAGTTCCAGGTCGATATACTGTAGGTGTTTTTCACACCAACCCCAGCCAAGGGCAGCTGCCAATGCCAGGATTTGGTTGTTATCTCCGGCTTTTTGCCCAAGTAACGCCCAAACTTGTGGTGTCTTTGTGGTGGCAGATTCTTGGTCCATTGCATTCGATCTCAGGGACAACAGTTGGGCTGAGAGTTTTGTGGGTGCGGCTCAGACCTTCTTGGCCAAGACAGCCGCAGCCCCCAAGAAGGTCTCCTGAGGAAAATCCACAGTCGACCAAACGGGGTGCAATCCGTAGTCCGTGAGATCATCGATGGTTCCTCTGAAGTAGTCTCTGCGGAAGACATTCCACCGTCGCCATCCGCTCCTATTCACCTCACGAAATGGTTCGACCATGAACGTGTGCCCGGCGGCGACGCGCGCGATTTCTCCCAAGGCGCGTGGTCTTATTTGCTCCATCTGTTCCAATGCCAGGATCGTAAAGACCAGGTCTTTACTGTTGTTGCCATGTTCGAGTTCGGTGACGCTGCCTTTCGTGAAGTTGACTCGGCGATGACCGCCTGGGTCTTTCACAGGCAAAGGTGCGAAGTCGAGCATTGATTGGGGCAAGGTCTTTTGTTCTTGGATCTTCTTGGCCCGGCGATACCCCGCTTCCGTCAGTTCAACACCTGTGAACTCGATATCGGGAAACTGAGTCGACAGAAGTAAGAGATTGATGCCATCACCACATCAGACTTCAAGAACCTGTTTTGGTTTCAATTCTTCGATCAAACGGATGAGCATGAGCTGACGAAATCGTGTCGAACCCAGGGTATTGGCAAGGAGATTCTCACCTTGCCAAACCCAAGGAGAGTAGCGGGGTGAAGGTCTGTGGATGTCGTAGCGTGAATAGTCCGCTTCACCCCAAGCTTCGGTGTATTCACGGACGATGGCATCTTCGGTGCGCTTGCCCGCCGGAAGCCAAGATGTCAAGAAACGTCGAAGTCCCTTTAGAACGATCTTCTTCTTCCGGCGTCGCAAATGCGCCTGCCATTCGGCGTCGTCGTTGTCGGCCCGACGCTGAACAAATGGCGCGAATGCGTCGCTAATGTCTTGACTCGTAAGTCCAAGACCAATCGCATCAATTTTTGCGAAACTCATTTCAGCTTTCATATCCACAAAGTCCTTGCTGTCTCCGCAGTCTAACGGCGGATTGAAGGCAAGAGAAGGCGCTCGTTGCCTGTCGTTTTTGCCCCCACGTGGTCAGGATGCCACGATTGATGCTGGCCGCGCCCACGCCCTGATTTCTGGGGCTTCCAGCCGTTGTGGATTTATGGTTAGCATGACGCTATGCAGTTGAGACCTTCTACAAGCCATACTGATGTTGAGTTCCTGCGCCAACGGGTTGCTCGCATGGGACGTTTGGCAACCATTCTCACTGGTTTCATGCTTCTCGTGACCATGGGGATCGATCTCATTGAGGATGGTCGTGTCGCTTGGGAGAGACCATCGAAGTGGTGGCATGTTGTCAGCATGGTCTTCTTGGCGGGCATTTGGTTTATCAATGTTCGTTGGAAACTAACAGCCAGATCCATCCGCTGGGTTGAGGGGCTTGGGACGATTGGTGCGACTGGGGCATATACGGCCATGGCTTGTCAGATGCCCCAAGCTCAATCGCCACATATGACGGCTCTCATGGCAGCTACTTTGCTGGCAGTTCTTCGAGCGATTTTTGTTCCTAGTTCTCCCAGCCAGACCTTTCTCATTGGCTTGCTCCAAGGGATCCCCTTAGTCACCAGCGTCATCTTCGAAATTGGCAGGACACCAATCGAGAGCATTCAAGAACTAAGCCAGAGCCTTGACGTTGACAATTCCGCCGATGTGGCTTGGATTTTGGGGGCGGTGACGGCCGGATGGTGGATAGCAGCATTGTCCTTGGCTACCGCCGCATCTCAGGTCATTTTCGGTTTGCGACGACGTGTCAAGGAGATCACCAAACTAGGGCAATACACTTTGGTTGAGAAGTTAGGTGAAGGAGGGATGGGACAAGTCTATCGTGCGAACCATGCGATGCTGCGTCGTCCAACAGCTGTCAAGCTACTTGTTGCTCCAACCTTGGGCGCTATTGATTTGCGGCGCTTCGAGAGAGAAGTTCAAATGACAGCCGCCCTGTCACATCCGCACACAATCACAGTCTTTGACTATGGGCGAACACCCGAAGGAGTCTTCTATTATGCTATGGAATATGTCAATGGTGCCACATTGGACGAAGTTGTTCGTGTTGATGGACCGCAAGATGAGTCTCGGGTTGTTCATGTCTTGAAAGAAGTCCTCGGTGCCTTGGCCGAAGCCCATGATGCAGGTCTTGTTCACCGTGACATCAAACCAGCCAACATCATGCTAAGCAAGCAAGGCGGGCGGCGGGATTTCACTAAAGTTTTGGATTTCGGTTTGGTCATGGCCATGGTGTCTGAGGCGTCTGAACCGCAACCCGGTACTACGGGTATCATGGGTACGCCGCTGTACATGGCACCTGAGTCTTTTGAAGGGAGCGAACATGTTGATGCACGCACGGATCTGTATTCTCTTGGTGCTGTAGCCTACTTCCTCTTGACTGGTTCCCATCTTTTCACAGGACAAACCATGAGGGAGGTCTGCGAGAAACATCAACGGGCAAATCCCGAGGCTCCTTCCCTAAGACTGAATAGGCCAGTGTCAGGTGATTTGGAGGAGTTCATCCTCACTTGTCTTGCCAAAGCACCCGAGAAACGTTTTCAGAACGCGACAAGTGCCTTGGCGGCGGTTGAATCCTTGAATGTGCCTCTATGGCGGGTTTCTGACGCCGAGGCTTGGTGGGCAGAGCATGGCCAAGAGGTCCAAATGGTTCGAAAGAGTGCATTGAGCGATGCCAGGAAGAGCACTTTAGAGTTGGGTTTCTTTGATTCCCAAGCGACCATCACTCTCGGTGCAAGAGAATCCTCTTGACGAGAGATCGTGAAAGAAACATGGAATCTTGACAAGATGCGGAAAGTTGGAGGAATTGGAACGCAACTTGAGGGTCCGCTGTCACAGGACAGGGCAGAGCGCCTTGAGGCATCTGATAAAGCAAATCCACCGGAGAAAGAAATGAAGAATCTCGTTAGGGCCCTGAGTGGACTCTTGCTCTTGGCGACAATTTCCTCGGCGCTCGTGGCCCAGGAGAAGAACCCTCAAGAGAGCTTGCTTGAGAAGCACGCTAGCAAACTCAAAAAGGAATTCTTGTCTAGAGTGACATGGGAGGGGAGCTTTGACAGCGCCATGACAAAGGCGAAGAAGGAAGGGAAACTCATTCTGGCGTATTTCACGCGCAGCTACGCCCCATGACCTCCTTGCAATCGCTTAGAGGGGGGTCCCCTTCTAGAAGACTGGTGGGTGAGTGCGGCCAAGAGCGTCGTTCCCTATGTCAATATTACTGCCCAATCAGGTGACGAGTATCAGCTCAAGGGCGTTTCTGATCCGGATCTGTTTGGCAAGATGGGGGGGCGAGGTTTTCCTTATGTCACTCTCGTGTCTGCGGACGGCGAGGTTGTTTGGGAGATTCACTTGTCGGACAAAGCCGGTTTCGGCGAAGCGCTGGGCCATGCCCGGTTGCTCATGGAGCTGAAGAGCAAAGCCGCTGCTGCGCCGAAGGACGAGGGCATTGCGGCGAGTTTCAAGGTCTTGGATCAACTGGGTCGTACACAACGCAAGGCTCTGTTGAACGAAAAGGAGATGGCGAAACTCGTTTCGAATGGTGGTGTTGACGCCCGTGTCGTTGCCTACTACAAGAGGCTCGAAATCGAAAAAGAGGCCGAGAAGAGGATCATGGCGGCGTTCGCCAAGATTAGAAATGACGGCGGAGTTGCAGTCTTGGAGCTCTTCAAGAAGAACGAGCCCATTCAAGAACACATGCAAGTGCCTTTCTATTTTTGGGCTGCCAAGGGCGCGGTCAAGACGAAGGATGCTGCAAACGCACAAAGGGCCTTTGACCTGTTCATCAAGCTTGGCTCGAAAGAAGAGGGCTTCATCAAACAAGCAAAATCTGAAATTTCCACGCTGAAAGAAGAAATCAAGAAGATCTCTTCCGGCAAGTGATCGAGATACGCGATACCGTCCGAATGCGCCAGCAAAGAAAGGCGAGCACCAAGTGCTCGCCTTTTTTCATGGGATCGCCTTCATGATAGTTGCGCAATGCGAGGCTATTTTTTCGTGGGTTCCAAATCCTGGCTCAACTTGCCGCCTTTTTGCGACGTGAAAACAACTCGGACCAATCCATTTCCGGCGACGATCCACTCAAATGTCCGCTTGGCTTTCGAACCAACCCCACTTTCCAGTCGGAGTCGTCTGAGGTCCTTGGTGAATGCTGTGCGGCGTTCGTTGTGAGCCGGTCCCTTGATTTCCGATGCTGCCAGAAGATCCTTGCTGTCTGCGATTTCAATTTGCAGGAAGTCAGGGAGCCCGATCCGTTTTTGGGCGGCCAAAGCGGTACGTGTTGGAATCAACTCGATGTTCTTAAGAGTCACCCGAATAGATCTAGTCCCAGGCGTCGGCCCGGACAAGACCTCTGCGGACATCTCTATTTTGGGCATGTGTTCCGCCTGGTTCAAAGTGAACATCGCGTTGCGGTGGCAGGTCTCCTCTAGCATGAACCTTGGATTGACGCGGCTACTTTCTTTCGTCCAGCCACCGATTTCAATGGCCCCGTATTTGGGGTGCTGAAAAGGTTTCCAGTCGACGTAGAGCGAGCCCATCATGACGAGATCATTGAATTTGACTCGGTCTGAGCGATCTCTCTTTGCCGATTGAAATCTCTGTGATTCACTCCAAAGTTCGTTGGTGAAACTGAT
>JAJRYU010000100.1 GCA_024275615.1 Planctomycetota bacterium | reverse complement strand
TGGTTGCCAAGGCGACTGGAAGAGAACCCTATGACGCTCCCAAGAAATTGCTTGATCTGTGGCGCAACAAGGACTTTGGCAGCTACGTCGACAAAGACCTCAATGATGTAGCAGTGGGGATTCTCTACGATTGTGACACCACCGGCGGCAACTCCGGCTCCCCAGTCATGAATGGCAAGGGAGAGCTGATCAGTTTGAACTTCGACAGAGCCTATGAAGCCACCATCAATGACTACCAATGGTCCGAAGACTATTCCCGCTCCATCGGCGTTGACATACGTTACGTCCTTTGGATCACCGAGAAACTCATGGGATCCCGACGTGTCATTGCCGAGGTCACACCGAACTAAGACATTTTCTGGGTCGATAGGAGAAGGCCACGAGTGCAAGGGCATTCGTGGCCTTCCACTCCGTGGTCAAAGACCCTTGATGCGAATGACTTCGCCCTTGTCGGAATCGAATTTCTTCCCAAGCTGAGCGACAAAAAGATCACCTTGAGGTCCGAAGACACAACTCACCGGACCATGAAGAGAAACATCGATAATCTTAACGGTTGCCTTGCCGCCATCGACAAGATTGACTTTGGCCAATCTCCCTGTCTTGACCTCGGTAAGTGACCAATTGTTGTCTACAACAACAAGTTGATCAGAACCCGCTTTACGTGCCATCCCCATGGGATCCGTCAATCCGGGCAAGGTCCATTGCCCCAGTGGTTTGGCGGTGTTCTTGTCCCACTTCACAATAAGCCCGTCATCTACGCCTCCCTTGCCGGAGTATAGGGCAAGGACGCTGGTATCATCCCAGTCCAGAACTTGCATAGGAGAGTTGGTGCCAATGCCTTGGGTATCAGCCGACGCAAAGACGCTCAGTTTCTTTGTCGCAACATCACATTGAAGCAACCAACTGTGATCGTCCTGTCCTTGACCACAAAGATAGATCGTTTTCTGATCTGCGGTCGCGCTCATACCAGTGAGATTGCCTTCACCCTTTTCAGGAGCAACTCCCTCGGGCACCATGGTGTTGCTAGCCACGCCAGTGGCGGCCAAACCAGGAGCCGAAAAGAAGAGAAGAGTCTCTTGACCATCCTTCTTGCCACCATCAGACACGACGAGGGTTTTTCCCAGCCATAGAGCAGAAAGCGGTCCAAGCTTGAAACGCTTGGTCCCGGTCTTCTTGTCGACTTTCCAATACTCCGTATCGAAACCCGTTATGTAGTCAATGAGTTTGCCATCGCGGAGAATGACAACTCGCCCGTTCCCACTGTCGCAGATAGTCAATTCTCCGTAAGGAGAAAATGTCACACAAGAAGGATTCATCAATCCAGAGGCGACGACATCGGACTCAATTCCCTTTGCGGCTCCGGAATCAGATTCGACTTTTTCGCCGCAAGCAACCGCCAAGAGACACAACGCTAAAACGACGCCAAATTTGTTGAGCACCATGAGATTTCCACTTTCACAAAAAATCCGAACAAGAGACGGCAATAGAATAACCTTCATCTTGTCTTTCGACCATAATCGTAATCCTGGATATTTCTTCCCTCAAGCCGCTTCCACCCTCGTTCCACGAATTCCACAGCGAGTACAAAAAAAGACCTGAGATTTCTTCAAGAAAAGGAAGAGGTAAAATGGCAACAGGTCGAGAATCAACAGGCCCAAGTCCTTCCTGAAAAGAACAGGAGACACATCAAGGTGCCTCTGGCCACCGTATCTTCTGGAGGCATTTCTTCCCGGAATTCGGGTTCCAGGAAAGGACTTTTCCTCTGCCAAGCCCATAGGAAGTCAAGAGCCACGAAGGCTGCTCACAACTGGGAAAACAGTTCGCTGCGAGCTCGATTCGCTTCCAGGTGATTTCCGGTCTTGAGACACCAGTTTACCGTTCCCAGACGATAGAAAGTTGCCAGAATTTCAAGCCACTTTTCACTCGTACCCTCATTGATCGATCCATAACCGGCAAAGAAAGCTTTCTTGGCCGCCGAAGGATGAGGCCAACACTCCATGTACAATTTGAGAAAATCCACCTCCGGGATGTTCATTCTTGCGTTTTCAAAATCTAGGACTGCTAAAGATTTGTCGTCACCAAGAAGCCAGTTTCTGGGCACATAGTCGCCGTGACACGGGACACGTTGGCGCGGCTCCAGCTCCGTGATCCCTGCACGCCCGGCGGCGAGTTTCTTGCGCTCGCTGTCCTTGAGCCAACTCGCCGCACGTTCGCAGGCATCGTCCCAGCGCTGAGTGAGTGCTTCCTTCGTATCCAAGTGATCGTCATCCTTCTCTGACGTTTTGTGTAATGTGGCCAAAATCAATCCTGCCATACGATTGATGTGGCTCCCCCGAGTCTCGTCAGCCGAGAGCGATCGTCCAGGTACACGGGTCATGAGAATCGCGAATTCTGGATTACCAAAAACTCTGACGACTCGAGGTGTAAGGCAAGGAAGCAGAGGTGCCCAATGAGAAAGAGCATAACTCTCTCGCTCATATGCCCGCCGGGAGAGGAAGCGTTTCAGCACAAATTCTGCGCCATCTTGATCACGCAGGAAAGTCAACGAGTTGGTCGAAGACGCTGCATGGTCACGCAAATCGGCCATTTCTTCATACGAATCCGCAATCTGGCTCCAGCTCTTCAAAGTTGCACAACTCTCTTCACTTACGCTGAATCACAATTTCCCCCACTTCCATGCGCTCATTTGGGGCCACATGGAAGGTCTCGACCACACCCCTGATCTTGATTGGCCCGGGGTGAACCGCAAGACGGAAACGACCGTCTACTTGTACTTGTTCATTGTAGATCCACACGTTCTGTTTCGCCAGGGCGAGAGGACTGGCAACGATCCCCTGCGCCAGCTCTCCGCTTGCCACTTTTGCTGTCCCAGAAAGCGTGCCTCCGATCTGCAAGGACATGGTGATGGTCCGGGGTTCCTCCGCAGCCATGGTCACATCTTGACTCGCGCAAGGAACCAGATCTCCTTTTTTCGACTGGCCAATGACAAACACGGAGTAGGTTCCCTCGGCAAGGCGAAGCTCGACTTGGGCGGCCCCCGAAACGGTCGTCCTTCTGGAACGAACAACCTCACCCCCGCCTTTTCTGACCGCGAATATCTTCAAATCGAATTCTCGCTCGACGTCAGAAAGTAGGATTTCGCAATTGAGACGTGCTCGGGCAGCGTAGACTTCCTTGAAGACATGTAAACCTGGAGTACGTGTCGAGAATCTCATCGGTTCTGCTGGAAGTCTGAGCCACCGCGGGTCCTTTACTTGTTCTTGTGGACTTGTTTCAGCCAGCTCCCATTCACCGGCATAGAGCCCACCCATGACAAACTCCTTACCTACGGGAACATACTGCGGTAAATACGGCCAATCGGCATTGGGCTTCAGTGGCGTGATCATGAGATAGCGGGTGTCAGAACCTCCAACAAGCGTTATCGATCGGTCGTGGAGGTCGACGGTTTGAAGCAGGATCTTGGCACTCAATCCTCGGCGAAACTCCAAACTCCCCAAGTCTCTCGATTCACCAGATTCGATGGCAAAATTGTGGACCAAGATTCGCTTGGTGCCATTATCTTCTTGCCACTCAGCCAAAAGTTGCATGTCGCCCGTCTTTACCGAACTGAAAGTAAATCTTTCGGATGTTGTTGTCTGTGTTTGACGCGCCACGCATCGGTTGACTTGGCTCATAGGATCTTCACCAGTAATTTCCCGAGTCAGGAGTTTCACAAAGACCCCTTGGGGGATGACCTCACCCTCGAAGGCAAGCTGCCCCGTCACTGTTGCTGGGTGCTCAACTTCGACAAGAATGACCTTCGTTTCTTCGAGGAGAACTTCAAATGCCCCAGAAAGACCCTCAGGTATTTTCTGAACCGAATATCCATTCTTGATAGGAACAACGGCCTCTTGCTCAAACGGTGGATTGAGTACCAAGTCGTGAGAGCTCAACAATTGCCAGCGGTAAAACCCCGGCTCCAGTTTTGTGAAAGTGATTCCCCCTTCAACATCACTTGCCATCGCTGGTGATGCTCTTGAAACGCGCAATCGACCTGGCGCAGTTTTCAGCAAATAGGCGCGAACCCCGGAAACTGGATTAGAATCCGGCAGAAAGACGAACTTGAGACCAAAAGAAGTTGTTGCGGTGATGGGTTGGCTTGTCGGTGGCGACAATGTCGCCGGTCTTGATTCAGCAAGTGCAGGGCGAGTGTAGGGCTTGGTTTCAACGTGCTCCTCCATTGGCAAAGTAATTTCTCTAGCGGGAGACAAAGATGACTCTTCTTGCTCGCCTCGAAACTGCAACCAACACACAACAAGAACCAAGATCACCACAATAATCACAATGCTGAACATGGACCGGGACATAGATCATTCTCCTTTGTTAGATTAACCCGTCTCATTCATGAGATTGTGGTCAATGCGGCCACATATTCACGCCATGGTGAAAATCGAATCCGAAGGCCGACTTTTCGACTCATCGAGAGTTCTCATTGAATGTCCAATTGTGGCAGAGTGCCTGACGTCGACGAACAAGCCGCGAACCACATTAGGTCGTGAACGGCGAGTGACGACGAAGTCAAGCGCTCTGCTGCCGTCGATGGCGCAAGCTATGATAAGAGCGAGTTAGCGAGTCGGACATTGGGGATGGGTTAGCAGATCATACTTGACCGTCGCCTCCCCGAAGACTTCACACATTCCCCGACCACGATTGCCAGGATTCGTTCCACGGGCCCAAACGTAGATCTGAGATTGAGCGCTCTCTCGTACACGGAACTTGGTCACGGGACACTTCGAATTGGCTATGTAGTCGAAAGCACTGTCCGTCACTTTGCCACTACCATTGAACCACTGGAGTTGGATCTCCAGGCCCGTTGTTGCACCAAAGGCACCAGGCGCGCCCAAGCTTACGCCAACCAATATCCGCGGTAGTCCTTCAATGAGCGTATTGGCCGCACCCTTGCTGACAGATCCTTCTGCTTTTTCCCAAAGACCGTCGAGCCAGTATTCGGCTCGGCAGAAGCCAACCGCCGTCCCCTTGCCAATACCAGGGCCCTTGCTTTGAGCTTCCGAGGAGATGTTGGCTTTCGCACGCACTTCAACTTCGCCAACGCCCGGAGGAAAGTGAAGCCACAGAGCAAAGTACAGACCTGTGGGAGCGACAGCGGTGTAGGTGACACTTTCCGAATTGGAAATTGCATGCGCCGCCGCCTTGCCAAAACACGTTCCGTCTTGAGTCCAGACTTCGAATTCTTTGGACCAATAGGGCAAGACGGAGTCCTTTTCTCCAAGCCGTTCCGTTCTTCTCGAGAACATGTCGACTTGGTACCAAGTGCAGTAGCCAGGCGAGGCGATGGCGAGCACGATGAGAACTGAGAGAAAAATTTTGCGGTGCAAGAGCATGGAGAGTTCCTTTTCAGAACACCGGGCATCACGGAAAAATCAGCTTCCAAATCGATTGACGCCACCTTCAATCAGATGGACTGCAAAATGTTGCCACGCACCTGAAGTCATGAGTCAGATGGCTACGAATCCCGCTGCGGTCATATCGTTTGTTCTATTGACGGACACTGAGACGCATGGGCCAATGTGGCCTCAAGTGCTGATCGAAGGGACTGTGTGTTGGGATGGTTCCGGCTTGAACTGTTAGAATCGTTCGACGTAGGCATATGCCGAGTGGTTATGAATGGACTCGAAATTCTCGACTTCGACAGAGTAACCTTCAACGCGGGGGTCGTCATCGAGACGGCGGGCGACGTCGCGTACCATGTCCTCGACAAACTTCGGGTTGTCGTACGCTTTCTCCGTGACAAATTTCTCGTCTGGTCGTTTGAGGACGCCATAGAGATCGCAAGAGGCTTGGCCCTCGACCAATTCGATCAACTCTTCCATCCAAATGAACTGTGACGCCCGCACCGTGACGGTCACGTGCCCCCTTTGGTTGTGAGCGCCGCGATCCGAGATTTTCTTGGAACAGGGACACAAGGTCGTGACCGGAACCAAGATCTTGATCAATTGAGTCTCGACACCTTCTTTGATTTCGCCGATGAGACTCGCCTGGTAATCGATGAGCCCCTTCACGCCACTCACGGGCGCGCTTTTTTCGACGAAGAAAGGAAAGGACATTTCAATATGGCCATTTTCAGCGTCGAGCTTCTTGACCATCTCCCTGGTCATTCGTTGAAAAGAGCCAACTGAAATCGCGAATTCTCCGGAGTTGAGCACTTCAACGAAGCGCGACATATGAGTGCCCTTGAAGTTATGGGGCAATCCGACGTACATGTTGAATTTGGCCACCGTGCTCTGAGAACCGCCACTGCGATTCGCCACTTTGACGGGATGGAGAATGTCCTTAATCCCCACTTTGTCGATCGCGATGTTGCGACCGTCTTTTTCACCTTGGACGTCCTGCAAGGAAGATTTTGGATTGGAACATTCGGGTTTCATATCACTCATGTACGATCTCAGTCCGCATGCCACTAACGTATCAGGAAAAATGACTTTCGCTTCAAACTATCTTCCTCGAGACTCGGAGCAGGATATCTCCGAAATCCTCTAGACGCAAAGAAACGTTAGGTGGCATCTTGTGGGTGTAATCCGAGCCCAATCACGACTTGATGGGCACCCAGGCTATGGGTGGCTGACCAGTCCCCTTCTACTTCAGCTTCAAACACGATCCTCTCAGCAAGAACTTGCTCGGCCAAATATGATTTCCAAGTTTCGATTGCTTGTCGGTCATTCTCGTTCACTGACAAACTCACGACGATTCTCTGGGCGATGTGTAAGTCTGCGTCCCTTCGCATCGTCTGAATTAGTCTGACAAGATCGCGCGCCAGTCCTTCGGCTTCGAGTTCCGGGGTCATGGTCGTGTCCAAGCATACGAGCATGTCGTTTGAGGGAAGTGCTTCGATTTCGAATTGCTCAAGTCCTTCTTTGGGTTCGAGTTTCAATTCGAATTCCCCAAGTTCCAAGACCTGCCCACCGGCGGAAACCCGGCCATCTGCCAGTCTTTCCCAACTTCCCGTGCGTGTCGCAGCCAGAACATCTTTCATGTTTTTGCCCAATTTCGGCCCAATTGTTCGCGCATCAACGTTGAGTCGGAAATCGCCCATGGATTCAAGTTCCCCGGATATCTCGACATTCTTCACGTTGACCTCGTCGGTCACCAAGTCGAGGAAGGGTCTTAGTTTTTCGGCATCAGCGCCGGCAATCACTAAGCGAGAAAGAGGTAGTCGAGTTCTGATCCGGACACTTGAACGAATACTGAGGCCAACAGAACAGATTTCTCGAATCCGATCCATCGTCGCGACCAATTCCATGTCGGCAGGGAATTCCTCCACATCTGGCCAATCTGATAGGTGGACACTCTTCTCCCCAGTTAGTCCACAATAGACTTCTTCAGTAATGAGTGGCAACAAGGGTGCTGCCACCTGGCATAGAGTGGTCAGCACTGTATAAAGTGTATCGTAGGCATCTTGCTTGTCCGCAGATGATTCCTCGCTCCAAAACCGACTGCGACTGCGGCGAATGTACCAGTTATTGAGCGCATCCAAGAAACGACGAATGACGGCACAGCTCTCGGCGATGTCGTAAGCATCCATGGCTGTCCTGACGGCAGCGATCATCTCCCGCGTCTTCGCCAACACATACCGATCTAGGCGCCCTTCTTGGTCGAAGCGTTTCTTTGCTTTGACACCATCGGAGTTGGCATAGAGCGTAAAGAAATAGTAAGCATTCCAAATAGGGTTGATTACCAAGCGTACGACGTCGCCAATGCCCTTCCCTTCCTTATCGATTTGCAGATCGCCACCGCGCAAGATCGGTGATGAAACAAGAAACCAACGCAGAGCATCGGCGCCGATTTCGGCAAAGACTGATTCCGGGTCGGGATAGTTGCGAAGACGTTTCGAGAGTTTCTTGCCATCGCTGTCGACGACAACACCATGACAAATGCAATTCTTGAATGGTGGGCGGTCGAAGAGCGCTGTCGACAAGACCATCATTGTGTAGAACCAACCTCGAGTCTGGGCGACATATTCGACGATGAAATCAGCAGGATAGTGATCTTCGAACCACTCCTTGTTCTCAAACGGGTAGTGCACTTGCGCAAAAGGCATGGAGCCCGACTCAAACCAACAATCCAGAACATCGGGAACCCGGCGCATTTGGCTCTTGCCAGTGGGATCATCGGGATTTGGGCGTACCAATTCGTCGATAAACGGACGGTGGAGATTCGTTGGCCTGACGCCGAAGTCCGCCTCTAATTCATCAAGACTGCCATATACGTCAATACGAGGATATTCAGGATCGTCGCTCTTCCACACTGGCAGGGGCGCGCCCCAAAAACGATTGCGGCTAATGGACCAATCTCTCGCACCTTCAAGCCATTTCCCGAACTGTCCGTCTCGAATGTGTTCCGGCATCCAATCGATTTCTTGGTTGAGTTCGACCATGCGATCACGAAAATCCGTAACTTTCACATACCAGGAACTCAGGGCCTTGTAGATCAAGGGCTCGTCGGTACGCCAACAGTGGGGATAGTTGTGGTCATAGGTTTCTTGGCGAATTAGCTTTCCTTCGTCCTTAAGCCGGCGAATAATTGGCTTGTTGGCATCGAAAACCAGTTGCCCCTCAAAGTCCTTGACTTCAGACGTAAATCGTCCTCGGTCATCCACAGGGCAAACCAAACCGATACCAGCTTCCGCACAGACAATCTGATCATCCTCACCAAATCCCGGCGCCATGTGAACAACGCCGGTTCCTTCTTCAGTATCCACGAATGCGCCAGCGACGATTCGAAATGCGCGGGTGGCGACTTCGTGTTCGGCGAAGTAATCAAACATTGGACGATAGTTTCGGCCGACAAGTTCAGAGCCCTTGATAGTGCCTATCTTCTTCGCACCTTGAAGTTCTGGTTCATACTTCGCCAAGGCTGCTTCCGCCAAAACATAGCAGATGCTCTCTTTCTGCATGATGGCGTAATCGATGTCGGCCCCCACGCAAACAGCTAGGTTGCTCGGCAAGGTCCACGGTGTTGTTGTCCAAACCAAGATTCTCAAGTCGCGTTCGTCTGCGGCCGTCGGTTCAAGTTGGAATGCCACCGTAATCGCCGGGTCTTGACGGGAACGATAGCTGTTATCCATCCGTGTCTCGAAATTCGAAACCGGGGATTCCGCAGCCCAGGAATAGGGCATCACACGGTGACCTTCGTAGAGGAGCCCTTTGTCCCAAAGTTGCTTGAACGCCCACATGACACTCTCCATGTAGGAGAGGTCCATAGTCTTGTAATCTGACGAAAAATCGACCCAACGAGCTTGACGGTTAACGTAGTTTTCCCAAACCTCGGTGTAGCGAAGCACCGACTTTTCACAGTGGGCATTGAACTTCTCAATACCGAAATCGGTGATTTGCTGCCGCCCGGCAATCCCAAGTTCTTTTTCCGAAGCCATCTCCGCTGGCAGTCCATGACAATCCCATCCAAAACGCCGCTCAACGCGACGCCCCAACATGGTCTGGTAACGCGGGACGATGTCCTTTACGAAACCTGTCAAGAGATGTCCGTAGTGAGGGAGGCCATTGGCGAATGGCGGGCCATCGTAGAAGACGTACTCGTTGGCACCCCTCTCGCCATGATCCCGCTGTTCGACGGAGGCTTCAAAAACAGCTTCCTTTCGCCAGCGCTCAAGAATCTTCTCTTCAATTCTCGGAAAACTAGGCTTGGGATCAACCGGTGGATATAGCTCTGGGTTTTGATCGTCGCTCGACATGGAAGCGGGCCTCTTTTGACCTAAACAGATGGTTTCGTCACTTGGAATCGATATCAGTATCGATTTCTCGTGAGACAGAGGATCGGGCACCCAAAAGATCGAGTAGCCGATTCCACAAACGCCACGAGGATAGGAAGTTGTACGGCTCGCCTCAATGAACTAAATGGGCAGCTTCGAGACCAGAAGATCAGCCCCTGGAAGGCCAATTTTGGAAATTACAAGAATCTCCTTCCGCCTGAAGAACGCCGAGGGATTACCAGATAACCAAGCCAGTTGCTGGCTTGACAACTGGAGAAAACTGACATGAAACACCTTTTGTCCATTTCCGCCTGCTTCTTGGCTTTCACCTTCGTTCTTTCAGCTCAAGTGGTCTACGTACAAGAAAGTGGCGTACCGGGGATCGCCAACGACGTGAACCTACCCTCTCCTCTCGATCCCAGCGGCGGCGGCACCCTCTTTGGCGCCATGCCTCTACCGTCGTCAGCCGTCTTGGCGCCGGGCATAATCGCTGGCGGCATGACCATCGATCAGACGACGAGTACAATCTACTCATCCGATGGATTTCTCATCACCATGGACACGAATCCACGTTTTGTGCCTTTCACAGGATTTTTTCCTGTTCCTGGCCCAGCTTTCCCAGCTCCGGTGGTGATCACGGGGGGACCCATAACCGGCATGGCCATGGATCCAACGGCGGGAATCCTCTGGATGACAGACGGGTTTGGCCTGGGTGGCTATACCCCGGCTCCCCCTTACGCTCCTTTGGTCCCAGCCATCGCTTTGCCCTTCCTTGGGGCGGCTGCCGCTGGCCTTAGTGGACTCGATTTTGAACCCTCAACCGGGACATTTTGGGCTTGTGACCCTATCGGCGGGATCTTCAATTTCTTCCCTGGAGGCGCCCCTGTAGGCCCTCAGCCTGTCGCATTCACACTTGCGGCCGGTCCCTTGGGTGGTTTGGCGGTGAATCGCAGTAACGGCGTGGGTTCTGTCGGTATACCGTTTTGCTCGCCTCAAGTTCCGGGATTCCATATTTGCGTAACCGATGGGCCAACGATTTATGATGCCCTTACCGCTGGCGCCGTTATTCCAAACCCAGCCTCTTCGGGGACGCCCGCTCGTGGCCTGGCCTATAGCAACGACTTCCAGATAGCGTTCGGCGGTGTCGGCTGCCCAAGTAGTGGCACAGCTCCTATTCCTGGAACGATTAAGGCGACCCACACCGGCGCCGGAGGTGGCAATGCATTGATGATGGTTGGTGGTCCACCTGTGACAACCACACTCTTGCTCTATGACATCTGCCCAATACCCGGTGGCTTGTTTATTCCAGCTTCAGGTGAAACTCTGTGGATCAACCCATTGTCCACCACTTTCATGTTCGCAACGTTTCTGACGGACGCCGTTGGCACCATCATGGTCCCGGTTAGTTTCACTTTTGCAGCAACGGGAATCACGTTCACTCTTCAGTGGGCGGTCTATGACCCTGCGGCGCCATTGGGATACTGTCTCACAGATGCATTTCAATTCATCTCGGGCCTGCCCTAACCCGCATCATGCCTAGGCACTTGTGTCGCTGAGCTTGTTCAGCTGCAGGTGTCGAACTCGGCAATGGAAAGTCTTGGTCAGGGCAGCATGCAGGTCCGCACCGATTGGTGTGGACCTGCTCTTTTTGCTGCAGAGAGACGCCCTACTTTTTCTTGGCACCGCCCAAGAGTCCGCCCAAGCCCTTCTTGAGCCCCTCACCCATTTTCTCCAGCTCCTTGCCGACCCCTTGGGTACCGCCCGTGATCAAGTCACTTACACCTTTCTCGAGACCACCGGATAGGCGGGTGGACAGATCACCTAGGTTCGGCAATTGACCGAGGGCAGTATTGAATCCGGCACCAATAGCACCGGGCAATTGATCAGCCGCGCCTCCGATCTGGACAAAAACGGCACTCATGACTTGGGATGCCACGTCTGACAACAAAGCGCCTTTGTCGCTTTCTGAACCGACATTTCTCAAACGAATCTCTGGAATATTCAGTGTCACGTCGGGTACAAGCTGTCCCACTGCTCCACTACTTGGGAGAATTTGAGCGTTGACAACAGTATCGACGATCACAACTTCATCGATAATAAAGCGCTTTTCGTCCGCGCCACTGGCCCGGTCATCTTGCCCCTTCGCCAAAGCCTCCAGGAGTTTCTCATAGTTGCCGCCAGAAGCACCTTGCTCCAAATTCACGCGGATTTTTGAGAGTTCCAGCTTCGGCACACGA
Source organism: Planctomycetota bacterium (assembly GCA_024275615.1). GTDB lineage: Bacteria > Planctomycetota > DRQF01 > S139-23. Next base: position 7,824 of record JAJRYU010000100.1, on the reverse strand, counting down.
ATGACATCGTCCATGAGCGTCGTCCCGCTCACTGCCAGAAACCCACGCCCCATGGAAAAGAATGGTTTTTGCGAATATCCCTTGGGATTTGCAATTGCAAACCCCTTCATTTCGCAATCGTTGTTGAACAAGGAAATGCTGATATCGTCCAAAGTCGTTGCCACTCCGAGACGTTCTGACATGATCGTCTCGATTCCGCTCTTGGCGCCGCTGTCAAGCATGAGGACCGCTACGGTCAAAAGAATCACGAGAACGACGACCATGCCGACAACAATTTTCAGCAGTTTCTTCACTTCATTTCTCCTGTAATGTTGTCTTACTATAGAAAATGACTACGTCCATGGCAGGTTTGACCAAGGCCTTGGCTCCGAGTATGTTTGCCAACGTAGGCTTCTTCACGAAGATCAACAATGAGGGAGTCAAGAAAATCCAACGGAGAAATGACGATGAAATTCCTGTTCGCCTTGCTGCTCGCCTGCTCCCTTACGTTTGTCGCTTGTGAAAGCTCCAGCTCGAACTCTGGTCAAGAGGTGGCTTCCTTCAGCAACGATGTCAGTCTCGCACTGGCGCGATTCAAATCCCGCGCCCCGGTCACCCGTCAGTTCTTTGATTCGTCCTATGCCTACGCGGTCTACCCAAATGTAGGCAAAGGAGCGATTGGCATTGGTGGCGCACATGGAAGCGGCCATGTTTTTCGGGGTGGAAAACACGTCGCCAATTCGGATCTCACCCAAGTTTCAATCGGCCTTTCTTTGGGTGGCCAAGAGTTCAGCGAAATCGTCTTCTTCAAGGATGAAGAAGCCTTCAAGAGTTTCAAACGCTCCGAGCTGGAATTCGGCGCTCAAGTTGCTGCAGTCGCCATCAATGCGGGCGCCTCCTCCGATGCCAACTATGAAAACGGTGTCGCAGTCTTCACGATGACTAAAGGCGGCGCCATGGTTGACGCCTCACTTGGTGGCCAGTCCTTCGATTACGTTCCTGTACGATAGCCCGCATTTACTCGCGCCCTGGCCCCGATTGACCACGATCCCAGTGGACTCGACGGCAGGTTAGTCCAAGACTGTCATTCAACAATCACGTAGTCACAGCGGCACCCGGCCAACGGGTGTCGCTTTTCTTTTGCTGATACGTCAACTTTCAGCTTCAGCAGCTTCGCTGAGATCCGGGAAACTTATCACGAATGCGGCGCCACCGTGTGGGCTATTCTTGACGACAATATCCGCACCCGCGTTCTTCAGAATGCCATGAACAGTCGCCAGACCCAGGCCCGTTCCTTGGCCTACTTCTTTCGTGGTAAAGAAGGGCTCAAAAATCACATCGCGCAGGGAGGGGTCGATTCCAGGTCCGCTATCAGCCACTGAGAGTTCAACGCAACGCGTCTGCGAATCCGCCGAATCCACGACCCGCCCACTGAACTCCAAGACACCCTTGCGCCCCATGGCATCTTTGGCGTTGACTGCGAGATTCAGAAAGACCTGTTCCATTTGGCTTCGATCGGCGTTGATTCTCGGCATGCCTGGGGCAAATGCAATCCTCAAGTCTACACCGTCACCGACGAGGCGCTTCAAGAGCATGGTCATGCCATCAACAACTTGAACAAGATCTAGAGGCTCCTTTTTTGAGACCTTCTTCCGGCTGAACGCCAAAAGTTGTGCGACCATCCGAGCTGCCCGGGCAGCTCCTTCTTGGATTTCAACAATGAGTTTTTCTTGCGAAGCATTGGTCTTGCCTTCCAGTTCGATCAATTCGCTTGCGCCGATAATCGTCGTCAGAACGTTGTTAAAGTCATGGGCAATTCCGCCAGCCAATCGTCCCAAGGCGTCCATTTTCTGAGATTGTCGGAGTCGCTCCTCTAGGTCTCTTTTCTCGGTCAAGTCCGATGTCATCGCCAGTGCGCCCGAAAAGTTCCCGGCGGCGTCGAAAGTGGGTGTTACACTCAAATGCGCCCACACCTCCTTGCCATCAAGTCGTCGAAAGCGAGCATCGAACGTCTCTGCAACTCCTTGTGAACGGCGTACAAATCGCTCTCTAGCAACTTGTCGATCGGCCTCAAAAACCAGCTCCAGGAAATTCTTGCCCTCGAGTTCTTGGGGGCTCGATTCTAGAAGTTTCGCCAACTGCTGGTTGGCATAGACAATGTCACCATGTTGGTTGACTGCCCAGACTCCTTCTGTCGCTGTCGAAAGTATCTGCTCTGTCTTTGCCTCACTGAGTCGCAAGCGTTCACGGCTGAGATACAGATGACGAATCAGGACTCCCAATGCAAGAGCAAGAGTAACCCCCAAGGCGAGAATCAATCGTCCAAAAGTTGATGCCCCTTCTCCCACCAACACGTCGTTTCGAACGGCCGCCAAGGTCCAACGATCCGAGCCGAAATAGACCGGACTCAGGGAGGCTTGGTCGCCGAAAACACGGTCCCCAAGCGCTCCGAATCGAGCGACGACTCGATCATCGGCTATGAGTTGAAAAGAATGCAAACTGCCATTGTCTTGCTCCAAGCAAGCATCCATTACTTTTTGAAAGCGAAATACACCATTAATCACGCCGACAACCTTGCCATCGACATGCACGGGGATATAGCAAGCGAATCCGACCTGGCCTTGTATCAGATCGATGGCGCCTGTGTGTTCCACAGTCTGGTTCTTGAATACGCGTTTGAGGAGCTTCCCGGCAACCGGGTGCTTCATCAGATCTTCGTCGAGAATGGCCCGATTGTCCCCAAGGGGAACGGGTATGCGGATAACTCCTTGAGCATCGATCCAGTTGATTGCTTGAAAGCCTGGAAATCGTCGCTGAGAATCCGCAGACAGACGTCTAAAAAGTGCAGCGCTGCGATCCTCTTGTGACAAATAATGGTCTTCAAGTTGCAGCAAGACCTGGAGTCGAAAATAAAAGAAATCATGAAGACGTTTGGCAACTTGTTCGGCAACGACATCAAGTTCGCGGCGTTTTGCCTCAGCGCGGCTGTCCCGATCAGCAATCCAGGTGCCAATAAAGACCGCGCACAACACCAGGACGACGGCTGTAGGAACAAATCTGGCTTTCAAGATCGTGTTCCCTTGAGTAGAGGGGCGATTCCAGTTTCAACTCAAGGATAGCACAAACAAGAGCGGACGCGACCGCCTGTGCCGCGTCCGTTCAGAATTCCGCACAATGGCTACTGACGCGCACCACGTTGGCGTCTGGGAATGAAAGTAATGCTCTTGGGGTGCATGGCCACTTTCTTGGTGATCTCAGTGTAAAGTTCAACAACACGAGCACCGTCATGGGCATTGATCTTATCGCTCGTGTCCCTGGGTGTGTGATAGTCGTCGTGGAAAGGAGTGATGATGCTGAAGAGAATAGGAATGCCAGCTCCGTAGAAAGCCGCGTGGTCGCTAGCCATCATGATGTTCTTGCCCTTTACGATTTGCAGTGGCGATGCTTCGAGCAAGGGATCGATGAGCGCTGCTAACCCAACGCCGCTTTGGGCACCATCCAATCGCAATTGGTGATCGGTTATTCGGCCGATCATGTCAAAATTGATCATGAGGGCGTGTTTTTTGAGAGGCACGAGAGGGTCCCGCGTGTAATGTCGTGCGCCATGGAGACCTTGTTCTTCGGCGTCGAGTCCGACAAAGAGCACGCTCCGTGCTTCCGCGCCGGAAGGAAGTGCTCGATAAAACTTGACTAGGCGCTCCGCCATCATGATAAGTGCCGCTGCCCCCGATGCGTTGTCATCAGCGCCCGGGTGGATAGTACCTCTTTGTTGCGGTGCTCTTGAACCGAACCGCCCGACACCAAGATGGTCAATATGTGCCCCAACAACGATCAACTCCTCAGCCAGTTTACCTTGCCCATGAATCAAACCGCCGACGTTCTCTGCCAACTTCTGGTTGACGACCTCGACCGAAACCGCGAGCGTTGCTTTGGTTTTCATGGGCACAATGATCTGCCCTGAGTCCGCTAACTTGCGTAACTCCAGGAGATCGCGTCCTTCGGGATCGCCGACTTTGGCAAGTTCATTGGCGGCGTCAGCGGTCAGAACAACGACGGGACAGTCGATACTTTTGCGGCGCCCGTCGCGGATCAAGGCCAAGGACGCTCTATCATCACTCACCCCCGGCGGAATCACCATGATGACACCAGCACAACCTCGATTCCGAAGGCCACGAATTTTGCGGAAAGAAGACGAAGCCCGAGTCCAACCGGCTTTGCGCCACAGGCTCTTTCCTTGGTCGTTCATCGGCTCAAAGTAGAAAAGCATGGCGATCTTACCCTCAAGATCCGTGTCCTCGGCGAAGCTCTGATAGTCGTCTTTGCCTCGAGAAATTCCGTAACCGACGAAAACAATATCAGCCGTCGTGTCGGCGGACGCTCCCTGAACCATGCCGCGGAAATCTGAACCCGCAACGAATTTCCTCGTCGAGCCTTGAACCTCAAAAGTAGCCGCTGTCAATTTGCGGTTGCCACCGAACTTAAACGGTTGCCGATAGCTAGTGGCGCCGGCGCCAATGAATTGGTCATTGTCACCTCCCCATGCGGGTTTCAACCCGGCGGCGGTGAACCAATGCTCAATGTAGCTCCGTGCCATCGCCATTTCCGGCGTTCCGGGCAAGCGTCCCTTGAGAAATGGATTTGCCAACCAAGTAACGTGATCGCTGAATACTTGGACATCGACATCCGTCGGCTCAGGAATCGATACTTTTGGAGTTTTCGAGCCCACAGCTGCACCGGTTTCGTCCTGAGCCGGCGCCTGGAGGCAAAGAACAGCCGTCAAGAACACGGCCCCCAAACTCAACATTCCTCTGCATGAACTCATGGTCTGCTTCCTATCCAGTTTTTTTAGTGATAAGAGAATCGTGACATGTACGTATGAACTGTATAGATCTTCCCCACTTTTGCTTGGCAAGGAATGGGACATGGACACATGATACGGCTTCCTTTATGGTCCTGACCAAGCCCGAATCCTCGTTGTGACGGTGAAGAATAGGGAGTTTGAAGGCTTGCACCACACAGTCAAGACGCTTTTTTTCATCTTGGCGATCTTTTCTGTCCCTGAAGGGACATACGAGAAGACTGCCGGTCATCCTCAGGATGGCCCGGACGTCGATCTAAGGATCCGGATCGAAGCATCCCGAATCGAATTGCAGGCCATCGTCAATTTGGTGTTTTGTGACGAAGTGATCGGCCAAACTCGACTTTTCGAAGATGCGCTTGCGCCCAAAGAAGTGCCAACACTGTCCGAATCATTGATCGAGAAATTTGATGACCATGTCACTCTCAAAGTCGACGGCCTCAAGACAACACCACTCGCCAAAACATGCGTGCTCTTGCCTTATGTCGAGTCCGATGCTGAGTTCTTTCCGAACATGGGACTCAGAGCCGTCATCAAGCTCAAAGTCACATTCGAATACGCACTCAAGATGGCACCTCGCACCGTCGCTCTTCACTGGGGTATGTTTCCCACCAACCTCGCTATTGAGGACTTCGTTGACGAATCTATTCAGATCAACGCAGAATGGACCGCAGGATCGGATTCTAAGATAGTCTCCTTCACTGAAGCAGAACCCGAATATATTTGGCACGGCAAGAAAGGCGGACTCACTCCTCATTTTCTGAATGCGCCAAGAACGAAACAAACGCAAGAAAAGTCGCGGTGGTGGTTCTACATGATTCCATGGGGTCTCTGGGTTTTCGCAGGTTTTCTAGCGCATTTTCGCGGTCACCCTCTCTCTCTTCGCCACCACATCGTTTTCCTCGTCGTCGTGATCCTCGCAAGCTTGACTATTTGGCAAGCTCAAGGAGATGCGCACACACGGCCCCCAACATTGCAGGACGCTGACGCTATTGAAGTCTTCCACGTTCTTCATGCTAATGTTTACCGGGCTTTTGATTTCACTGAAGAGGAAGAAATCTACGACGCATTAAGCCGGAGTGTGGAGGGTGAACTCCTAGCTGAAATCTATGATCAGATCTATGCCAGTCTTATCATGCAAGATCAAGGCGGTGCGGTGAGTCGGGTCAAGAAAGTGATCCCCATGACAAGCCACTTAGAAAACTCGGATCATGTTAAATCAGGTGAATTCACTGTTCTTGCACGGTGGCGCGTCCTCGGCCAAGTCTATCACTGGGGGCACACTCACATGCGCACCAATGAGCACCTTGCCAGAATGAAGGTTCGTTGGAATGGTGAGGCTTGGCACATTGCCGCTTCAAAAGTCGTGGAGCAGTTTCGTGTCGAAGCTAACACCAATGAAGGGAATCGTTAGACGTGCTCTCCTTGTCGCCGATAGTTCTTTCTTTCGTCCTGTTCGCTGTCCTTTTGGGTTTGGTTTTTTGGGCCAGCCACAACGGCGGCTTGCTCAAGGTATCCAGACGGCAGATTTCTCATGCTCCGGGTCGCTCATCGGTTATCGTTCTCTGCATCGCCATCAGCATCGCTATACCGACGCTGACGAATCTCCTTGTCGATCACTACGATCGAGAATTACGGTCAAGGGCACGCACAACGCCCATGTTGGTCGGTTCAAAAGGGAATCGCATTGATCTGACGTTATCGTCACTTTACTTCCGCCCCGCTCAATTCGAGACCGTTCCGTTCTCGGAATACGAGAAGATTCGTGACTGGCACAAGGGCACAGCTATCCCGCTTAACCTACGGTTCCAAGCCCGCGGTTATCCCATCGTTGCCACGTCGCCTGAGTATTTTGAGGAGCGCGGACTCGAAAGCGCTACGGGGCATTTGCCGTTTCGCCTGGGAGAGGTGGTTCTGGGTTCGTCGGTCGCCGAAACATTGAGACTTGAGTCTGGTGACGCGCTGTTTTCCGACCAACTTGAACTCTATGACATTTCCAAGCCAGCGGCCTTGAAAATGCACGTCGTAGGCACTTTGGCAGTGACGAACTCACCGGACGATACTGCCGTTTTTGTCAGTATTGGCACGGCATGGATCCTCGAAGGAATCTCCCATGGCCATCAAGCCGCCGAGAGCATTGACAAGAAACTTCTTATTGCCGAAAAAGATGACGAACTCACAGTCAGCGGCGCCATGATTGAGTACAACGAAGTAACTGAGAAGAACGTGAATAGTTTCCACTATCACGGAGATTCAAGTCTCTTACCTCTTTCTTCGATTCTCTTTTTTCCTAAAGACGTCAAAGCGGGGACAATTGCCAAGGCGCGAGTCAAAGCGACCAAGCTTTACCAAATGGTAAAACCGACGTCGGTAGTCGAGGAATTGATGGCCAAGGTCTTTCAGGTTAAGTCCTTCCTGGATTTGGTCAGCGTACTCTTGGCGATTTCAACGGCGTTTCTTCTTGCCCTTGTTTGCGTTTTGACCGTGCGCATGCGCAACCGAGAAATCCGTACGATGCATCAAATCGGTATTTCTCAAAGACGAGTTTCAGCATTGCTTGCAACTGAAATCGTTACACTTCTACTCGCTGGTTGCGTCTTCGCCTCGGCTTTTGTCGGCGCGGCTTGGTGGGTGATGCCCAACCTCATCGATGCTCTATAGAAAACAGAAACAAGATTTTTTTCTTGGCAGAGCCACAAGAACCTGCATGATAGACGACGTCGAGTGGGGAGGGCGACGTGACACCGCAGGGCAGGTGTCCCACTCGCCTCAACGACACAGTGGGTTCGCCCACAGAATCTCTGACGTTCCCTTGGGTCGCCGAGGGAGGTAAGTACCCGGCGGCGTGTGTCACAGCGCGACGGCTGGGATTTGTGCCCTGTCAGAAAGGAGGTGTCAATATGAGAAGTGATTGTACCGGAGGTTCGCACCTCTGAGCATCCGCTCGACGGGGCGGGTGTCGTGCGACATCATCTCCGTGCAGAAAC
>JAJRYU010000099.1 GCA_024275615.1 Planctomycetota bacterium | reverse complement strand
CTTGCGCAAGAACAAGAAAAAGAGAAAGCGCGTCAAGATGACCCTATTGCTTTTGCTATTTCTTGGTTGTTGTCCCGGCAAGAAAACTACGAGCCCGATCCTCCGGTTGGTACGCTCAGGCCGGAGAGGCTCAAACCGTGGCAAGAAGACGAAAAGCAGCGGCTCAAAAAAATCTTCGAGGCAGACAAGAACAAAGGCGCAGAATGGCCTTATGAAGGTGTCTACCGCATTGGCCGGGACGGTCGGATCCCACCGGGTTATCGTGTTGGAGGTTCAGCCATTGTCTGTACTTTCTTGATCGAGGCTCCCGGATTTGAGCAAGACAAAAAAAGACAAGACGCGGTCCGTCGATCTATCGATTTCATGCTCAAGCAACTGAAGACCAACAAGAAACTCGACGGTGGCCCCCAAAGGAGCTACGACGTCAGAGGCTGGGCACACACTTATGCCTTGGACTTCTTTTTGCGCGCTACGAGTCGCAAGATCGTCAAGTCGCCGAAGCGTACCGCCAAGATGAAGTCGATGATCAAGGAACTTCTGAAACGTCTTCAAACAAACGAAACGAACGGTGGGGGATGGAACTACACCGGAGGTCGGTGTTCGCCATTCATGACCGCCCCCACGCTCTTAGCTCTTTTTCGTGCGCGCGCTGAAGGTTTCAAAGTCAACAAATCTCTGGTTCGGAATGCCATCAAAGCCCTTGAGGACAGTCGAGTCGACAACGGCGCTTTCGCCTACAGCGGCAAGGGACGTAAGGGCACCCAAATGGGAGCATCGGCAGCTCGCTCTCATGTTGCTGAGTTAACCCTCATGCTTGCCAATAGGAGCGATCCTGAGAAACTTGTTGTCGCCGTGAACGGATTTTTTGAATACTGGGGCGAGCTTCTCAAACGCAAGAGCAAGCAAGGAACTCACAAACGACCCTATAGCATCGCGCCCGACTATTTCTTTTACGGCCACCGCTATGCCGCTCTTGCCATAGAGTATTTGCCTCAAGGTGATAGAGAGGTGATGCGCAAAAAGCTGAACAAGTTACTTTGGAAAGTGCGGGGAGAAGACGGCGAATGGAATGACCGTGTTTTTCCCAGGACCAGTTCCTTTGGCACGGCCATGGCCGGTTTGGCCTTCTTGGCTCCCCAGTTGCCGAAACTGGACACTTGGGCAGCGAAGAAGAAACTCTAGCGATCTTGCTGATCCGTCTTGTCTTCTGGTATGTAGACGACTTCGCCTGACTTCAGGCGGTAGGCCGTGCCTAGACGAGTTCCTTCGCCGCCGAGTTTCTTGGTGGATACTTTGAAGCGTTTTACCTTCCGGCCCTGTTTGCGGATGATCTCCATCTGTGGCGTCCCCGCATCCTTGACGAGAGTCATGTCGCGTTGGTCGAGGAGTTCGGGCAGGCCAATGAAGTTGAGGATGGCCACCATGAAACCCAAAGCGAAGACGACGCCGAGATCAAAGAAGTTGGCGACGCCGGAAAGAGGGTCGTCGTCTGAGTCATCGAGGAGCCAACGTCTGCGTCTCATGAGTTTTCCTTCGTTCTTCTCGACTGCGGATTAGACACCGAAGAGGTACTCCACATCAAGCAGGTCCTGGGCGTACCAACCCTTGCGAAAACTGTGCATCACATAGCAGAGTCCACTAATAAAAAGCCCAACGACAGAGGTGGAAAATGCGACCACAAGTTTTGTTGCCAGAGTCTCCGTGTCTCCTGATGAGAGGGCTAAGAGGGCTGGGCCGAGAGGGATTAAGGTGCCAGCGAGACCGAGAATTGGGCCGACACGAATGCCAATGCTCAGTCGTGCCAAGGCACGTCTGGCTACGATGTCCAAGTCGCCAAGGGCCTTTTCTCGGTCGCGACCTTCGGCAGCGGCGCGAACGCCACGAGAGACCAAAGCTGTCGTTGTCGGTACTTCCTCAATTCGAAGTCTTTGCGCCGGCTCGCGGCGCAGACCGTTCAAGTAGAGGCGAAATACGTCCGTTGTGCGGCGTCTTTGTCTTGCCTCCGCCAAGAAACCGCCAACCAGGATAAAGGAAATCAACAGACCTAAGATGAGTAGAATCATCGTTGGGTAGAGAAGCGCCCAAGATATGAGGAAGAGAAGCTGGACAACGAGATCGCTCAAGAGATACCTCCCATCTTCCGTCGGTAGCCAAGAATCAGAACCCCCAAGAGCAAAACACCTAGGGCCATGACGAAGCGGTTTGAAGAAGAGCCACTGTTTTCAGTCCGGTTCTCGTTTTCGACTGTTTCCTCCAACGCTGGACCGTAGACAGCATTTTTGCCTTCGGGTTTCGCTGAGTCTTTTTCGCCGTTGCTTTTTTCCATGGCCTTTTCGAATGCAGCTCGCAGCGCCTCTTCGCCAAGGGCGCTCAGGTCTTTTTTGACTTCTTCGGAGAGTTTTCGATTGCCACCAGTAATGAGGCCAGCGGAAACACCGTGTTTGGCCACGCTCTTGGCGTAAAGTTCGGACAAACGACGGCGCGTGGCATCGTCGGCGTGCCAGTAGTCCTTGCGGATGGCTTCGAGCATCGTTGCCGTGATCTCTTGCAAGGCATGGGGATTTGATTTCTCGAACCAATCCTTGAGCCCCAACTTGTAGCGATCGTCGACATAGATCGACTCAATCTCGCCCCAGAGAGATTCCGGAACGGCGGAGGAACGAGTGACATCCCAGCCGAATGTGTTCTTGACCAATTCGGCCATCATGCCAGCACCGGCATATCCATGTTCCTTCATGCCTTCGATCCAGCGGCGGTTGAGCAATTCGCTATGGAGATTGGTAGCGAGGACCTCCTCAAAGCGTCTCATGCGAGCACCTTCAGGATCGCGGACGTCGGCAATGAAGGCCTCTGGCTCTTTGCCACACATGTTAGTCACAGCCATGCTGAGGCCACCCAAGTACTCATAGGCGTGGTGGTTCGAAAGCTGGCTGGTCATATTGGAGGCCCAAACTCTGAGGATCGTGTCTGTTCCTTGTATGGCGGTTTCATAGAGCCCATCGATCTTCTCGCCCTGGTGCTTACCGGAATAGACAAAACCCATGGAATCAAGATAGACCGAGGTAATCTCATCATCGCTTTCCCATACGCCACTACGAGGAACCAGATCGAGAATTTTCGTACCGCTTATGTCTCCAGGTTTCGAGCCAAAGATGCGGGCGTGGGCCAAATCACGAGCTCGCTCCTCGGCGAATCCGCGCTCGAGAAGAGCGGATTCTTGCCGTTGTGTTCCAGCGCGCACTCCGTTGTCGGCCTCTTTCGATTGTGAGGCCAAGAGTACGGCCTTGTCGAGCAACTTGACGCGCGATGGGAAGTTCTCCTTGTAGGTACCGCCCAGCGCCACAAAGACGTCGACTCGTGGGCGCCCCAAGACATCTCTTGGAATCAGCTTCACGTCGATGACAAGTTCACTTTCGTTCCACACGGGTTGGACGCCAAGCAAGTAGAGAACCTGCCCTTCCATGACGCCAAAGTCGCGCATGGTGTTCATACCATTGAGATCAAGACCAACCTTGGTGGGGTTCTTGCTTGCGAGAAGTTGCTTGACGAGGATTTGGGCCACTTCCCAGGACGGTCGCGTGGGGATTTCTTCTGGATTGAGGCCATAAAGATTGCGACCTCCGGGAACGCTGTTGGGATTGCGAATCGGGTCGGGGCCAGGGCCAGGTTCAACAAACCTGCCGTCCAATCCCGAGAGGAGACCTTTCATTTCTTCATCGGCGAGTAGTAGTTTTTCATGGATCATCTTTCCCTTGCTGACGAATGGGCGCAAAGAAAAAGGGGCCTCCTCATCGCCTAAAACGCAACGCTCGACCAGGCGGATGGCAACGTCGTGGGCGTTCTCGTAAGCATGGGCTGGGTCCTCTATTGGCGTTGTTTTGTTCGCAGACAAGGATTGTACCGCTGTGACAAAACTGCGCCGCAGGCAGCTCACCAAATATTCAGCCATGAGTTTTTTTGGTGTCGGTTGTCCCAATACATGCAAAGTTGTCGGTGTGGTTGTTTCTTCGATATCGTGGAGTTGATCGCCAACCCGTTCGACTTCCTTGTCGGTAAGGAGTTTCTCATCGTCGAGAACAATTCCGAGCGCAACTTCAAGGCCTTGCTTTTTGGCTCCAGCCGTGATGCGTCTGCGGAAGGCTTGGCGTAACATGCCCTCTTCCAGAGAATTGAACTTGTGAATGTCCTCGTGAAGGGCGCGCAGTTCGTCGTGCAAGCCAGATTCCACTGCTGGCGGTGGCAGATGGTCACTGAGCAAGGCATAGGAGCGTCTTCTTGAGAGAGAAGCTTCACCAAGGTTGTCCATGATCCAAAGATTGACCACGGGCATGGTGCCGACGCAAATATCGCCCCAGTCCCTCCCGGTTAGGCCAGCTTCTTTGCCTGGTAGAAGTTCTAGGGAGCCGTGGGTGCCAAAGTGTCCAATGGCGTCGGCAGCGAACTCTTCTTCGAGCCACCAATAGAAGGCAAGGTAATTGTAGGGCGGTGGAACTTTTCTTGAATGAAGTAGGGCACGGTCTTGCTTTGAACCTCGTTCCGGCTGGGGACCAATGATGACATTGCCAAAGCGCATCAAGGGCAGCATGATCTGAGGCTCGCCATTGCGCTTGACGACCATGAGTTTGCCCGGTGCCGGACCAAAATGCTCTTCCAGAGCTGCCCTTTGGGCCAAGTCGAGTTTGTCTTCAAGCCAGCGTTTGAAACGAGAGGCGCTGACCAGGACGACATCACCTCGGTCAACGGTTTCTTCCAATTCTCCCTGGGCCCAGGGACCTAAGTTGCGTCCTCGCTCCATGGCGATCTGCAACAGATCCTCGGCATTTTGTGGTGGAGTACCAACGTTGTAACCTTCTTTCTTCATGCGCTTGAGAAAAGCAACAAGGCTCGTTGGCATATCCAAAAAAGCCCCAGTGGGGCTGCCGCGCATGACATCACTCTTGCCAAGGGACTTATTGTAGTAGATGAGGGCGATCTTGCGATCGGCGGGCGCTTTCTTGCGCAAATTGGCCCAGCTCCTGGCTCGTTTGGCGAACCGGTCGACACGACCTGCGATGGGTTCGTGCAATCGGAAGCCGCGAATGCTGTGAGCCAGACCCCCGACGACCATGGGTTCGATCGTGCCGTGGAGCTCTTGGAGCGCCATGAACATCGTACGGTCGCGGACGGCAAGGCCCTGAGGATCGGCCAGCCATTCATCGACGGTGTAGGCAAGCATGGAAATGGGCCGGAGATAGGGGGCGTCCAAATCCGAGAGCAAGTTGCCTTGAGTATCTTCCCACAAGCTGCCGTGCCGATCTTCAACAATAATGTCCGGGCGAAACGCCGTCAGAGTCTTGCGGAACCACGTTTGACTCTCCGAGAACACGACGGCAACGTTGAAGCCTTGGTTTTCAAGGGCGAAGACAAGGTCGTCAATCACCTTCACGTCTTGGGTGATCCAAAACGACTGCTGGATGAGGAGAGCCGCACGGGGGGAATCCTCCTTCCAAGGCGAAAGTTTTCTTAGTTCCTCGATGCTGGGGATGGCTTGGTCGTGGCCGGGGCGGTAGAAGCCTTGATCCGGGACGGCGGTGGGGGGCTGCACATCACCTGGAACTCCTAAGTAGGTAGCGGACAAATAGACGAGCAGCCGTTTCATGTTGACCAGACCATTGGCGCGCCAATACGCTCGAATCTTGGGATCCCTGGTCATGAATCCTGCCTTGAGGAGGCTGGCATGGCCGTCTCTTTCGTCAAGTTGCAACAATCGCAGACGATCAGATTTCTTGTCCTTGAGAACTGCGAGCATGTGCATCGCTGTCTTTGAGCGGACATTCAGAACGAGGACAAGACCAGATTCCCCGAGAAGAGGGGAAAGGGCCTTGTCCTCGATTTCGCCAGGGAAAAAGCGAACTTGTGTTTGAGTACTGCGAGCGGCGCGCTCGATGAGGGGGCGCGCACGGTCCCAAATGCCCACAAAAGTGATGGTCTTTTCTTGTGCGGAAACACGGGGCACTGCCGACAAAAGCAATGCGAACGCTACAACCAAGAGCCGGAAACTCGAAGCCCCATCATGCAAAGGGCTTCGAGTCCGACAACAAGGGGCTGGGCGTTTCACCGCGCCAGCTTTGAGGAGTTTTTTGTTGAGCATTGCCGCTAAAAAGTGATTTCCAAGCCGACGACCGCATTCAAACCAGGGGCGTCGATGCGGGAATCCTTCACTCGGTATTTCTTATTGGTAAAGTTCTCGACGGCAAAGGTGAGAGTCGCGTTCTCACACAATCTCACACCAGCCCGCGCGCTGAACGTGGTATAACCAGGAACGGCGCCGCCGGCACGCAAGAGACCAGAATTACGATCTTGCGGATTTACTTTGAATGCTGGATCTCTACCAACGCGGTCCGAGGGAATGCGATCGAATCGATCGACGATAGACATCTCAACGGCGGCCCACCAGACACTCTCCCTGCGGTTTGGGCTGTCGTCAAAACGAATGCCAAAAAGTCCATTGAGAGGGAAGGCCCGATCTAAGGGTTCGTTCTTGCCGCTGTCACGCCCTTCGATCCAAGTGAGGTTACCGTAGAGGGAGACTACCGTATCGCCCAAGAAACTTTTGGTCCATTCTTCCGGAAGACGCCATTCCGCTTCGAACTCAATGCCTTTGACATCAATCTGACCTGACGAATTCGTCTTCTTGAAGACCTGTTCATCGGAGTCCGCGATGCCATTGCCATTGACGTCGATGAAACTAAGACCGTTGAATGTCGATGTTTGGCGGACAATTGCGTCGTCAAGGATGGTGTAGAAACCGGTGAGCGCCGCTGAAAAGTTGGAATACGACAGGTGGATACCTGTTTCAAAAGTCCAACTTGATTCAGGGTCCAAGTTTCCGCTTGGGACATTGAAGCCGAAAGTGAACTGACCAAAGGAAAGTTGGTCACTCTTGTTAGGGGCACGGAAAGCACGGCCGACGTGACCGACGAGGTTGATGTTCTCATTGATGGAATAGACGAAACCCAACGAGCCGGTAAACGCATCGCCCGTTTGGTCAAGATTGAGATCGCTTAGGTTAAAGGAACCGCTGGTGATGGCGTCCTGGACTGAGCCAGCCAATTTTGAAAAGGATGGTGCGTTTGAGTCAAGAGTGTAGTGGTCCCAGCGAACTCCCAAGTCGAGTCGAAAATCGTCGACGACCTGCCATTCAGCGAGTGCGAAAAGAGCGAAGTTCGTCCAAGAGACATCAGGATCTTCACGGTTGCGCTGCGGATCATTCTTTTCGATGTCATCGGCGTAAAACTGGCTACCCAAGGTCAAAGTCAGACTCTCGGTAATAATTGACGTTGCCTGGAGGTCGAAGCCGAATGTCTTTTCGTCGCTCTTGCTGTCGCTGTTAACGTCATCGTTAAGTCGGCGTTGGCGCTGATAGTAGACCGTGGCTTCGAGTTTCTCGATAGCGTCGTTGAGCTTGCTGGCTTTGTATCTCAAGCCGAAAAGCTCGCGGTCTGCTTCTTCAACTCTTGTCGGACGATCGAAACGACGTGCGTTGTCACGGTTATAGTCCTGTACAAAGAATTCCAGAACTTGGCCGTCGGCGATGGCCCAATCTATTTGAGCATCCCAGTTGGCTTCATCCCAACCGCTTGGCTCTTGGGTGCCGACGTTTCCCCCGCCTTCAAGATCATCAATATCACGATAGCTGCCACCAATGGACACATGGATGTCTTTGGTGCTGAGAGCGAATTCTTGCCGCACGGAGACTTCATCATCGACGCTGCCATAACGGAAAAGCGTGCGCCCATGGAATTCCAACTCGTCGGTGAAAAGAGGATCTTCATTGGTGATGACGTTGACAACACCGCCGATGGCGTCCGAGCCGTAAAGGACGGAGCCTGGACCGCGTATGACTTCGATACGGTTAATGTCGAGAGCATCGATGGTTTGCAAGAAGCTGTTCGGCCCACCAAAGAGACCTGCTGTGTTACGGCGTACTCCATCAAACATGTAGATTACTCGATTGCCCATGAAACCACGGATGATGGG
>JAJRYU010000098.1 GCA_024275615.1 Planctomycetota bacterium | reverse complement strand
GACAGAGAGAGAAGAAAGATCAATGTCATGGTTGGCCAAATCGGGAACCGGGCAAAGTCCCTTGCTTGGGACAATGACATGGCTGGCAAAACCGCCATCAATGTCATTACCGGGGAAAATTTGTTTGGGGCAAATACTACCTCGCCCACGTTTGCAGAGTTCGCACTCGCCGCATGGCATGACTGCCGGGACGATGATGTCTTGGTTCAACCATGACTCAGACTCCTTGCCCGTTTCAATGACTGTGCCACTGATCTCGTGGCCCAACACCAAGGGCAACGCATGCCGTGTTGGTACACCGTCGCACAGGAATCCAAGATCTGTGTGGCAGATGCCACAACCGGCGATCTTCACGAGTACTTCCGTTGGAGCCAAAGATCGGCAGGCGTGGCTCTCTTCGACGAGGGGCTCTCCCACCCCTATCATCTGCCAGGACTTGATAAGCATAGTCTTTCCTTGCTAAAAGAAGTAAACCAGTACCTTTTTACCTCTTTTTCGGTTAGATTGATAGGGTGCTCAAGAAAATGGCAGCGGCTTCCCGTGAGGAAGATCGTCGGAGACCAAAAAATGTGGTAGGGGAAATGGCTTAAGTCATTCTGTATCAGTGTATTGAGACGATCGGCTCGAGATTCCAAGAAGGCAACTCATGTTGAAACTCAGCAAAGCAACGCGAATCGGATTGGACGCCATGGTCGAATTGGCGCGAGGAGATGGGACGCCAATCTCCACGGGGCAGTTGGCGAGTCGATTGGGAATCACCCCCCATCACTTGGCCAAGGTCTTGCAGCAATTGGCGAAGCAAGAACTCATCCAATCTTCGCGCGGACCTGGTGGGGGGCATTGCCTCTTGGGTTTGGCCAAGAACATTACATTGATGGACATCATTGGTGTTTTCGAGTGGGGCCGGACCCGTAATCTTCAAGTCGTCGAAGTGGAGGGAGGGTTAGGAGACACGTCCGGCCCGGGAGGAGCACTCAGACGTGTGTTTGCCGAAATCGATGAGCAGGTTGCCTTCACTTTGAAGTCCATCTCACTAAAAACTCTCGTGGGCATGGAAGAGCACTAAGCCAATAGAGCGCGAAGACTCTCTCTGAGAGTGCGCAATGAATATGGCTTCTGAATAAAGTCCGCGAGGCCTTTACCCGAGAATCGTTGTGTCGCGTCTTGCTCGTTGTAACCACTGCAAAGTATGACTTTGACATGAGGATCGATCCGCCTCATTTCTCGAAAGGCTTCAGCCCCATCCATGTGCGGCATCGTCAGATCCAAAAGTACACAGGAAATGTCGTTGCCACGGTCGCGAATCGCTTGAACACCGTCAAGCCCGTTGCTTGCAGCCATCGATTCGAAGCCGAGACAATCAAGCATGCCGACAGCCACAGTACGGACCGTTTCTTCGTCATCGACGACAAGAATAGTCCCGCGCCCTTGCCAATCATCACGTGCTTTTTGGGGCTGCGTCACTTTTTTCTTGGTACTTCTCGAGGCGTGGTTCGCGGGAAATAGAACCTTGAACGATGTTCCCTTTCCCTCTTCACTATAGATCCTGATGGTGCCGCCATGGCCGCGCATGATTCCTAGGACTGCGGACATGCCCAAGCCGCGACCAGCGAATTTCGTCGTGAAGAAGGGATCAAAGATCTTCTTCAGCGTGGATTCGCTCATGCCGCATCCTGTATCTGCGACTTCGAAATAGACGTACTGACCTTCCGGTAACGGTTCATCGAGATTCAAATTGACGACGTCTTTTGAGCTTTCAAGGTATGCACGATCGCAAGTCATGACTCCCGTCGACAAAGCCACGTAACCGCTTTCGTCGCCAATGGCTTCTGAAGCATTGGTGATCAGATTCATAATAACCTGTCGAATTTGCGTGGCATCGCCATCAAACGAGGGGACATTAGACTCAAAGTTGTATTTGAGGACCACATTTTTTGCGATCGAAACTTCAAGGAGATGCGCCATTTCCGATAATAGAGATTCCGCGTTGATGGGTTCCACAACGAATCGACCCTTGCCGGAATATGCGAGCATCTGTTTGGCCAATTCTGCAGCGCGGTGCGAGGCCCGGGTTATTTCCTTGATCATGTTTCGGGCTGGTGCCATTGGTGAAAGCAACTCGAGCGCCAAGTCGGCGTTGCCCAAGATTGCCATGAGCAGATTGTTGAAGTCGTGGGCGATGCCCCCAGCAAGAACGCCTAAACTCTCCAATTTCTGTGTGTGTTGCAGTTGGCGCTCAAGGAGGCGTCTCGCTTCTTCAGACTCAACTCGCTTGGTGATATCCAAGACGTAGCCCAAGAAATGGGTGACTTTGCCTTCGGCATTCCGGATGATTGTGGTGAAATCATCGATCCAAATGACTTGGCCGTCTTTGCGTATGATGCGATAAGGTTCGTGGATGAAATTCGATGAAGTTGGATGGTTCCCATTCTCAACTTCTGTAGAGACGCGAGCGAGGTCATCCTCATGGATGAGGTCGGAATAAATCGGCTTCCCGGACTTGAGTTCGTTTGGGGTGTAACCGAGAACGTCTTCGACATTGGGCGAAACGTATTCGACTGGCCAGTTTTCGGCGTTCTCCCACTTGAACACGACGACCGGACCAGTGACAAACATGTTGCGTTCTTGTTCTAATAGATCGTTGCTCAACTGTTGATCTTGAAGAACCAACATGGTGCTGAGGCCGTCCCCTAGTCGTCGGCCAATCTCACGAAAGAGCTCTTCTTCATCGGAGGTCCAGCTGCGATAGTGAGAGCATTGGTGGAGCCCAAGAAGCCAAGGATCGCCGGTGAGAGGGTGAACCGCAAAATGAATCTGAGATTTGATTTCAAAACGAGCATCCGTCTTCTTGGGTGCCGTCTCTTCCCGCGAATCTATGGTGATAACATTCTTAGTTTCCAGTGCTTGTTTGAGGACCAAGGAAACCTCGTCTTGCATCGAAAATGTCTCGCCCGTCGCGAAGGCACCGGGATACTCTGCACGTGTGCATTCCATGGGAATGCTCCATGAGGGGGCATCAGGGTCACAAGGGGTGAGCAACCAAGCGCGGTCGGCAGCAAAAATGTCCAAAGTCTCTTGCAATACTGCAGACAGCATTTGTTCAAGGCTTTTTGCTCTTCTGATCACCCGATCGATGCGCTCAAGTTTCTCAAGAAAGTTAACGTGGCGTGTGGTCGCTCGCTCAATCTCCTTTTGCCTCATGTTGTCAACGATGTTGCCTTCGAGGAATCGTGCCTTGTCGTCGTCGCCAACGACGACACAGGCGCTCACGAGGACATCAATTGCTCGCCCATCTTTGCGCAATAATCGCGTCTCAAATGACTTCACGGGCCCTTGCATAGCCATATTGATGAGGCGTTGGCGATCTGCCGGGTTTTCGTATGTTCCTTCAACCCCGACTTCGTTGAGGTCTTCGAGAGACTCGTAGCCGATAATTTCAAGTAGCGCTGGATTCGCTAAGATTATCTTTCCAGACAGATCAGTGCGAAAACTCCCCACCATGGATAGATCAAACAGGCGGTTGATTTCACTGGCGCGTTGGATCAAGCGTTCGGTGGTCTCGTGATAGCTTGTTTGGGTCTTCTCAAGAGTGTCGAGGCTGCGTTGAAGCTCAATTGTCAAGCGCGCGTTCTTCTCAAGGGTCTCTTGGCGTTCAGCGATGAGTAGGAGCGTAGATGCGGCCATCGAACGCAAGGAAGCGAAGAAAGACGCTGGAGCGACGATGTGATAAAGGCTTGGGCCCAATGTGATTTGCGAAAACTGGTCACCCGGGGTTATGACCAGACCATGAACTCGACGTTCAAAGTCTGGCAACAAGGAGGTTGCTGACTCGAGCGAATCCGAAAAGAGGGCAATGCTGTCCGACAGAAGATCGCGTTTTGTTGGTTTCTTCGTTTCGAATCCGGGTGGAGGATTGGGAATCAAACTGAGAAAGACTGGTTTCATTTTTCTCCCTCGCCAATCAGCAGGATGACCATCGTCATGTTGTGGAATAACGACGCCGAGTTGCCCAATGGGATCTTAACAGGAGCGAATTCGCCAAACGACGGGAATCCTGCCAGGGCCTTGATTGAAGGTTGCGCGTCCACGATCTTAGCGACTTCGACTCCCACGTCACCTCCCAACACAACTTGCCGGCCAGCACAAGTCGTCACTACTGCGGCAAGGGGAGTGAAGGTGAGGTCGCCTAAGGAGCTGGCGACTTTGTTGGCATCACCAATCAGAGCTTCCGGAGGTGACAGGCAGACTTGGACAAGGTCTCCCACCTCAATCGCGCTGAACAAATTGACCGTTTCGTCGTCTGAATTGCCCCGAGGTAAGAGCAGAGAGCGAATCACGTGCTCGCCTTGGCCATCTTTTCTTTCGACTCTGAAGTTGACGACCCCCTGATCAACACCATCGAGGGGTTTGCCGATCTCTCTTTCGATGAATGTCATGGCGGACATACCGTTGATTCTTTGGACAGAGGTCCCCTCGATTGCTGTCACCTTGCCTTGTCTGCCGATGCCGACAAGGTTGTGTGCCAGTCGAAAATCGAATTGGATCGGGCCAGTGACGCCCAACATGGCGATTGTGTCTTCCAGAATTTGGTGATTGGCGTAAACGAAACTGGATTCGATTTGGTTGTCATCGCCCGCAGATCCACCAAAGACAGGAATCGATGATGTTGTCGAAAGCGCCGCGACAATTTCGCTCGTATCACACCGAAAATCAGTAGTGAGAAAACAAAAACCTGGCTCTTGTGGGGCACATTGCTTCAGCAGATGACTCATGCAGCGTCTTGTGGCAGAGGCCGGTTGCGTCTTGACCCCTGATTCAACAGCCACATGCCACGCGTTGACGCCTTCACTGTTGAGCGCGAGAGCTGTGACGCCCGGGCTGAGGACCTCGTGTCGCTCAAAGCACCCATCTCCCGAACAGCCGATGATTACCAGGCTTTCTTTCCCGGTCACATCGTAAATCGCTTCACAGATTTCCGGCGACCCGGCGTAGTGAATCGTCGAGAAAAGAAAAATGACCTCGGGGTCTATTGGCAAGAGTGACTCGCCGATTTCGATACCCGCTCGGTATGGGTCTAATTGTCTTGAATAGCACGACTTAGCTTTCACTCGGAGTCTCCGCCGGGGATCATAGCATAGCCCCCACGATCCCTGTTGCCGATTAGGGGAAATTCACTCTACTGCCGTCATGAAAGACCAAATGAGCCCGGGGGAATCTTCCAATTCGCCGACGACTGTGTATTTCTGGTTCGCGGCAAGGTGTTGCTTGGGGATGAGACAAAAGGCACCTGGTGGCGCCAGGTCTGGGTTGAGTGGGGCGGCGGGCGTGGAGAGGTGGCAAGGCACGATTGGGCCATCGATGGTGCCGAGATGCAGGCGCATCATGCCGATTCTCGGACGACCTCCCGCGGCATTGAATCGTTGAATTGTTATGGGGTAGCCCCACTCTGATTGGTTCGAGCCGGGAAGGGGGTTGGGCAATTCAGAGTTGAATCTCCGCGGCACGGCTTTCATATCAGGTCCGGGCCAAACGACCGTCCATTCAGTTTGCCATTCGTCCACCAAAGATCCCGCGTCCAAAACGGCTACACCGTTCTTGTTGCCGAAACCAATGCCGATCAAGCCAGGTTCAAGTAGATGAAGGCGATGGAAAAAGGTCCCCAGCCAACTGTCGATCGCTCTCTTAGCATTTCGGGCACCGGGAGCGATGATGCTGTTTTGTCCGGCCCAACATCCTTCAACGCTGAAACCTTTCTTGTCGACGTATTCTTCACTCGCATCTGGCCAGCCATCCAGTTGTTTGGGGTTGTGCTTGAGGTAAAGGGCGTGCTTCTGGCAGCCAATTGACAATGAGTCGACCAAGACGACGGGAACATATTCATCTTTCACTTGAGACATGTCAGAGCGTTGTCGGATGTCGTTCAAATACCTGAGAAGTTCGGTTTCTTCCTTACCAAGTTTGAGGGGCTGTGACTTCTTGGCTAGTCGTTGGGCAAGTCCTGGTCTTTGGCCGATCAACCAATCTTCCCAGCGTTCATCAAAGTCCTCTAAGGGGCCAAGGGTTTTCGCCAATTCCTTAGCGAACTTTCTGGCGTCCTTTGTTCTCGACTTGATCATGATGGAAGCGGCGTCACCTCTTTCTTGGAGGTACTCGAAAACATGAATGACCTTGAGCAAGTTGATGCCATTAAGGCGACCCACTTGGTCAATGAGTAGCTCGGAAAAAGGTGGCAATTCACCTTTTTCGGCCAAGTATTCAACATAAGCCCGAGAACCGGCAATGCCCGTCGCTGACATCCGAATCAGAAGTCGGCGTATCTTCTTTTCGTCTCTTGCCGGGGTACGATCATACTCCCTTGGAAGTCGTGCTCCACTTTTGTCATCAAGCCACAACATCGGCCCAATCGGCACGCCTAGGAAGACACGAGTCGCCCAGTTCAGATGTCCACTTTGTAGGACCGGTTGTGCTTTCGCAAACTGCGAAGTGGAGTTTCTCAAGAAACGAAACAGATTGGCGGATATGGAATTTTCAGACACGTTGTGGAAGACGCCTACGCCGTCACTTTGGAAGTACCCACCCGCCCCCATGGCGATGAGGGCGTAAACGGGGTTCATTCGATGTTCAGCGATACACGTCTTCGCCGCACGTCGATAGGGAACCGTCGAATCGAAAAATATCCATTCACTTTTTAGCATCGGTGGGATTTCAAGTTTTCCCGTCAGTACGAAGTTTGAAAACGCCAAAGTTTGAAGCGCGTTGCGGAGGAACCGTTCGGCACGATAGCGAGGATAGGTCGTATGGACAGTCACACCAAAAGCACTCACGACCACCGCGGGTTTCGCTGAGTTCTTGGTAATGATTTCGTTCTTGCTGAGAGCGAAGGTGATCGGGATCTCTAACTTTCTAGCACGGCGCATGGCATCATAGATTGCGATTCGTCGGATACTGCAAGCGATTTTCTCGGAACTAACCCAAACGCCTTCTCGTAGTTCTCTGCCTAGTGTCTCGTTGGCCTTTTTTGTCATAGAGTCGAAAAACAAGGCGACCTTGGCACGAAACACCCGTTCGGCGGGGACGATTTCTTTCTCTGCAGTGGTGAGCAAGTGAGCAATGCGCATGACTTCTCGCACCAAAGAAGGGCGGGGGTTGCGCTTCTTCGATTTCGCGAGCAACGTGGCGCATCGGGTCCGTAGTTTTTCTACGCGGTCACGCTTTTCGCCCCATTGCTCAAGGAAACCGAGAAGATCCTTGGTTTCTTGGCGGCACCCTGCTGTTGCAAGCTTGGTTGTTACGAGTGAGATCTTTTTGATGGTCTTGGGCCGCAAACCATAGGGCGCCTCTCTTGTTTGGCACAGTGCATGGTCTGACAAGAGACTGAGCGAAGCAAGGGTGGAGAAGATCAGTACAAGCGCGCGAAGCATGAGATGGAACCTTTCGTCTAGTACTGGACTGAGTTCTCAAGAAAAATGGCAATTGGAATATCTACGGCAAGGGAGCTTTGATCTGGCCTCCTCGTCGGGTCACCCGGCCTCTCATGCTACCAGATTCCCTCGTTCAGAAAGAGCAATCAATATTCTATTGTTCTCTTCGAGCCCGATCTCTTGCCAACCTCATGGCTGCCAACAAAGACACATGGTCTGATCTCATCGATGACAGGGGTTGGTTCATTGTTCAAGTTGCCATGTCATTCCCGGACGAAGGACATGAAGTTCAAGTCCCAGTGCGCCCTGGTGATCGCCTTCCTGCGCTTTTCTGACTTCGGCGTGGCGAGCGTCGATGACGATGACCGTGCTCTCTCCCAAGACGCTAATATGAGAATCTTGGACGAGGACAGCAGTACGTTCGTCAATGGCAATTCCCACTTGGTTGGGGTGGTCAAGGACAGCGGACAGGAGCCTAGTAAAGCGGCGACGTTTTATGGCATGTTGGTCAATAATGACTCCTTGCAACAAGCCCAGCCCGGTACTCATTGGCGTGCCCCCGGCACGTATGGATCTAAGGTCAGCTTTGCCAGTGATCATCAAACCGGATTGAATGGCGGCACCAGCACTGGTGCCGCCGAAAGTGATGCCACGGTTGTGCAGTTCCCGCAGTCTAGTTGTGAGTCCGGCATTCTCAAACGCTTGGAGGAGACGATTTTGGTCGCCACCGGGCATCCACACCAGGGTGCAACGAGATAGGAGAGCACGTGTGTCCGGAGTATCAAGTCCTTCGACGACGACGGCCTCTCGGGCGCCCGCCGTTTTGAACATGGATGCAGATTTCTTGCCGCGCTCTTGGCGTTGTGAAGCGTGAGGGAAGATGGCAACAATGGCATCCTTGCCCCCTGAAAGGGAGATTGCCTGGGCGATCACATCTTGCGGAGTTCCGCCGCCACCGACAATGACAAGAGCACCGGGAGATGGAGTGTCCTGGTGATTGCTGGCACAACTTGTGGCAAGCAAGGACGCGGCGATCATGAAGAGGTATTTCATTCAAATTCCAATCATCTCGTTTGAACAACGAGACGATTGGAACTTGCCAGCGTCATCAAGTCAATGGCGCCCTGTTTCAAGCGAAGCTTGTACACATACTATTCTTGCTAATTCCAGCACAAGAACGCGCCGGTCGCGAGGGTCGACACTAAGGACCACAATCTCATGAATGAGGCGGGTTAAGACCTCTTCTTGAACTTTCCTTTGCCGCCTTTTTTGCCCTTGAAACTCTTCGGCTTAGAGCCACTGGCCCCGCTTCTGTTGAATTTACCTTTGTACCCGTGACGAGCTCCCGCGCGGCCTGCACCAGGGCGAGAGATCTTCAGTTGGCGGTTG
Source organism: Planctomycetota bacterium (assembly GCA_024275615.1). GTDB lineage: Bacteria > Planctomycetota > DRQF01 > S139-23. The sequence goes on along the minus strand of JAJRYU010000098.1, from coordinate 1,817 downwards.
CGAATGCGGGTGTGAACCAAGATACGGAAGACATCAGCTGGCATACCGGCGGGAAGGTCGACGAAACTATGGTCGTGCTGAATATCGATGCGGCCGATGTCGCTGGCTTCCAGGCCCGCTTCATTGGCGATTGCACCAACGATATTGCCGGGTTTCACTCCATGAATTGAGCCAACCTCGACGCGAAAGCGCTCGAAGCCGCTTGAATCGTGGGGGCCGTCATGGGCACCGTGCTCGTTCTCAAAATGTTCCTCTCGGCCGGGACGGTCGTTACCCCTTGCTGGACGCTCTTTGCGATCACGCTTTTGGTAGTCGCCTTCGTGACGTGCTGCCTGCTTCTTGGGTTCTGTGAGGAGGAGGGCCCGATCTCCTCGGCTCATGCGAGCCAAAGCTGCAGCCACATCAAGAGGGTCGACATCATTGTCGGCAATGAATTCCTCCACCAAACCACGGTAGAAACCCAAATCTCCTTGGGATAGAACTTCGTTGATTCGGTCTTTGAAGAGACTGACCCGCCGGATGTTGACTTCAGCTATCGTTGGCAGACTCATGGGGGTGATGCGCCGTCCGATTGCCTTTTCAATGGTCTTCAACATGCGGCGTTCGCGATGTGACACGAAAATGATGGCTTCACCTGTACGTCCCGCGCGCCCGGTGCGTCCGATTCGGTGGATGTAGCCTTCAGTGTCGTAGGGGATGTCGAAGTTGACAACATGACTGATTCGTTCGACGTCTAGTCCACGAGCGGCGACATCGGTTGCCACCAAGATGTCCAACTTGCCTTTCTTCAGTCGTTGTACTGTTCGTTCTCTTTGAGCTTGCGCCAAGTCGCCGTTAAGTGGTGCGGCGGCGAAGCCTCGTGCTTCAAGTTTTTCGGCGAGTGCGACCGTCGTGATTTTTGTTCGAACGAAAACAAGCATGGCCTCAAAGGGTTCGGCTTCGAGGATTCTGGTGAGGGCATCGAGTTTGTGCATGCCAGCGACTAACCAAGAGCGCTGATTGATTGTCTCGGCGGTCGCTGTCTTTACCTTGATCGAAATGTGCTCTGGATTCGTCAAGTGCTTGGCAGCAATCTTACGGATCACATCAGGCATCGTTGCCGAGAACAGCGCTGTTTGACGAGTCGCCGGTGTTCGTTCCAGGATCCATTTGACGTCGTCAATGAATCCCATACGCAACATTTCGTCAGCTTCATCGAGCACAAGCCCGGTGAGACCGTCCAACTTGAGGGTTCCCCGTCTCATGTGATCCATGATTCTTCCCGGCGTGCCGACAACAACATGGATGCCGCGCTTGAGGGCGCGAAGCTGTGTTTCGATGGATTGCCCACCGTAGATCGGCAGAACATGAAAACCAGCCATTTTGCCGGCATAGGTTTGCATCGCTTCAGCGACTTGAATGGCGAGTTCACGAGTTGGGGCTAAGACCAAAAGTTGAGTGGCACGATTCTTGACGTTGATCTTGGTCAAGAAGGGTAATGCAAATGCGGCGGTCTTGCCGGTCCCCGTTTGGGCCTGGCCGACGATGTCTCGACCGTTCAATAGAAGAGGGATTGCAGCGGCTTGGATCGGCGATGGACTTTCGTATCCCGCCTTCTCAACCGCTTCTAAGACTCGGGGACTCAAATCGAAGTCCGCGAAGCCACTTGTTTCTGTTGCTGCTTCTGTCGTCATCTTTGTCTTCCTATGGGAATGACATGCCTGCCCTGAGGGGGCGAGGGTATTTGTTCGTATGGATCATGGTGGCGGCCGGCAGGCCTTTGGCAGGCGGGTCGCTCTGAAGTTTAAGAAAAGGGGGCAAATGGACCAAGACCGGGG
>JAJRYU010000097.1 GCA_024275615.1 Planctomycetota bacterium | reverse complement strand
CTTGAGCTTGGAAGATGGCATTGAATTCAAGAGGGAGCTTCGGACTACGGTCGAGGATAGAACCATCGCTCGCCACAGCAGGAAACGGAACGACAGCTTCGCCTTGATTGTTGGTCCGGACGACAAACTGGCTCTCAAGGTTAGCTCCATCGGCGAATCGCGCTACAACTCTTTCGTCCCTAAGAGGTTCTCCGACCTCATCCACAAAACGACAACGAACTTGCCCCAAGAGACTTTTTGACTTCAGATTCAAAGTTCGAGTTTCACCCAGCATCCCCGGGCCATGAAGGCTCTGAGCTAATTCAAAAACGCCGCCAGAACGTTGCCGTTGAACCCGAAGATCTAGGTCTAACCCGACGTAGGGAAAAACGACTTTGGTTTGTCCAAGACGTTGCAAACGTTCGGAACGGTGCAGAAAGACCGGGCGACGAAGGAGCAAAGGACTCTTGCGGCTCTTCGTCGTGTCTCTGGCCAAATGTAAAATGGCGGTCTCCATGAGCGGCGAAACAGTCACCTCCACGGTCGAAAAAGGCGGTAATTCGATCGTCGGCGGGTGATCCGTGTTCATCACCAAGGTGCGAACTGGCGGGTCGAAAACTTCGGCAATTCCCACAACTACACTGCCATGCGCCGATCGGTTTGCTGGTCGCAGCCATCGCAGAGGATGAGCAAAAGTGACGAGACCCTCGGCATTGCTAGTGCGAACGCCGAGGACTCGTGAGTCTGTCTTACTCGCGCAGATCCCAACCGCAACCCCAGCAAGAGGCCGTTGAGCTCCGTCGACAACTTTTACATGGAGTGGCTTGTCCCTGGACAAGACCATGGTGAGGGAACGGGTGCACTCCACATCGATCAGTGCATCGTCAACATAATCGCCGCTCTTAGCAACGATCCAATATCGTCCACGGGGAGGTAGCTCAATTGTGGCTTGCCCCATTTCGTCCGTTGAGGCTGAAGCGGCGATGCCGGTCAGTCGGTCCAACCATCCGAGGTTCTTGCCCACAGATGCAAAGTGATCTTTGTCGGTTGTCAAGAAATCGGCAACGAGAAAAATCTCAGCACCTGAAGCGGGGTTCTTCTCATCTTGCCCATAGACCATCAAACTCAGCTTCAAGTTAAGGGGCAGAAGAGCTTTCTTCATCGGCTTGTCAACTGCCCTGCTTAAATGACGGGCCGTCTTCTCTTCAGAGTCGTGAGCTGCGACGGCCTGGTCTTTGTCATCGCCGCAACTGGGTGCAATCACAACCAGAGCGAAGACAACAAGAAACTTGATGACAATCTTGAGTTGGAATTCCATGGAGAGGTTCCTTCTAATTCGCGCTCGACCACACCATCATAACTAAAGAACAGGGGGAAAAACGAACCACCAAGTCGATCTCTTGGTGACGCTGCACGGCCCATGCAAAAAGGTTAGGCTGTCATCATGCAGAACTTCAGCCACCATTGGTCCTTGGATCCCTCGATTACCTTCTTGAACCACGGCTCCTTCGGCGCTTGTCCCAACGAGGTGTTAGCGACACAGACCATGCTGCGCCAAGAACTTGAGCGAGAACCGGTCCGATTCATGGTCCAAGAACTGCCTGACTTGCTGCATCAAGCCATCAGCAGTTTAGCGACCTTCATCGACGCTGACTCCGATGGTTTGGCCTTTGTCACCAACGCGACAACCGGCGTCAACGCCGTATTGAGATCCATGCATTTCGACCCAGGTGACGAACTACTTTGCACCAATCATGAATATAACGCCTGCAAGAACGCTCTTGAGTACGTCGCCAAGCGGGCTCGGGCTTCGGTGCGAGTCGTCGACATTCCATTCCCTTTGACCGATCCAAGTGAAGTTACTGAAGCCATCATCCAGGCTGTTTCGCCAAAGACGAAACTGGCCCTCATCGATCACATCACCAGCGCCACAGGTTTACTCTTGCCAATCGAGCAAATTGTTACCGAGCTTAAGAGACGTGATGTCAAGGTTCTCGTTGACGGTGCTCATGCCTTAGGAATGGTGCCCCTTTCTCTTCGCGACTTGGGCGCCGACTTCTACACATCCAATGCCCACAAATGGTTGTGTACACCCAAAGGCACAGCGTTCTTGTGGGTCGCCGAGGAACACCGTTCCTGGGTTCGCCCCGCCGTCATCAGCCACGGCGCCAATGCCCCGACAAGTCAACAAAGCCGTTTTCGTTGGGAATTTGATTGGCAAGGAACGATGGACCCAACCCCTTGGTTATGTGTGCCAAAGGCTATCGAATTCATGGGGTCCTTGATGCCCGGAGGCTGGCAAGAACTAAGACGGAAAAATCATGATCTTGTGGTAAGAGGCCGTGATCTTATCTTGACGACACTCGGGACGAAAGCACCATGTCCCAGTTCTATGCTTGGCGCGATTGCGACAATTCCCATCGGTGTTCCTTGTGCCGAGAAACTTGCCGATCATTTCGCAACACTTCCGCTGCAGCAAGCGTTGTACACAAAACACCAAATCCAAGTGCCTTTGCACCAATTCCCAGCGCCACCCCACCAATGGGTGCGTATCTCGGCTCAGGTTTACAATCAAATCGAAGACTACGAGAAACTGGCCGCAGGCCTTAGAGAAGAAATCAGCGCATGAAACGCCAAAAGTAGAGAAAGGCCAAACCAAGCGTCAGCACCGTTAGCGAAACAAAAAAGAGGGTCTTCCAAGGGCCATCGTCCCTTGCCTGCGGCGGCTCAACTTGATGAGCCGCTGTTGGTAATCGCTCGGCGCGAGTTCGTGATTTTATTTCGACTTGTTCGAAACGGAATATCGGCCCTTGCCTGCCGAGCCTAAAAGTCGCGCCATTCTTGAGAGACATGGGTTTTTTGATCGGCTTGCCAGCCAAGAGCGTGCCGTTGGTACTATCTTGATCTTCCAGAGTAGCACGATCACCGTCAATGCGAATCAAGCAATGTTGCCCGCTGACTCCGAGTTCTTCGTTGGCATCAAGACACAAGTCGCAACGAGAGCTTCGCCCAATCAAAATCCTTCGATCCTGAAATCTATGGACGCGGCCGCTTTCCGCGCCTTCAATACACGTGATGCGAATTTCCATCTGGGCTCCCGCGAACGACTGGCTTGTCCGCAGACATCATGCGGAATGCCCGGCTTTTGTCCAGTTCTGCGAGCCTCTTGCCCTACTTCTTTTTCCGTCGCCGGCGATTCCCGGTTTCCAACGGAGAAGCCGCAGCCGGAAGTTCCAGTTTGTGGCTTATTTTCGCAGTCGGCAGCATTTGCGCCAAGCGCTTCAGTCCCTGGGTCGTCACCTCAGTCCGCCAGAGAAAAAGAGCGTCCAGACGTTTCAGCATGCTCAGATGGGGCAGTCCCTTATCTCCCACTCGAGTGCCGTAGAGGTTGAGATAGCGCAATTCCTTCAATCCAGCCAAGAATTTCATACCTTTGTCGCTGACAGATGTTCTGTGAAGATCTAGATGAACGAGCCGTGACATCTTGCTCAAGAAGACTAAACCGCCGTCGCTGATCGCCGTCCCGGCGAGATTGAGGTGAGCAATTCTGGGGGCGATCGCCGACAATTGCTTCAAATCGTCATTGCCGAGTGGCTGCTTCGCGTGGACAAATGACACCCGCAATAGCCCACTGCCGGGAAAGACCGGCTCGATACTTGCCATTTTTGGCAAAAGTGCTTTGAGAGCAGAATCACTTAGAGGCTGGAGATCCGTCCCCAGCTGGTTCAGAAGCGCAATCCGCGGCGCCAACCGCCCGGGTTCGAGTGCGGGCGCTGTCTTGATTCCGGTGCGTGCCGCCCCTGTCCACTTGCCGAAAGAGGCGCCGTCGTTTACCCAATTGTAGATCGTCTGGACCTCCCTCGGTGCGAGAGGACTCCCCTTCGGTGGCATGATGTCTGGATCACCTGCTGGCAAGGAAGTGTACTCGACAATCATGCTCGATTGTGGCGACTTAGGAACGATCACTTTGCCGGCCAAGATGTGGTCCTTGCCATCGAGCCGAAGGCCAGCCTTCGCGAATTTCATGCGCCCACGTTTGTCCTTGCGTGGTGCGCCGTGACATTCAAAGCACCGGCTCTTTAGGATTGGCAAGACATCTTTTTCGAAGTCTGGGGTCTGAGCCGAGATCGTTGGCAAGGCCAAGACTGCCATCAACATTGTAGTCACATTGAATCTGGAACTAATCATAGTCATCGTCCTAAGCAAACAACTGCAAAACTGGTTTGCCTTTGTCTGCGACTTGAAACGGTCGCCCTGACGGAGAAAACACCCGGTGTTCGAGTGGCAGCCCTAAAGCATGGGCGATGGTGGCATTGAAATCAGGTACGGTAACTTTGTTCTCGACTATTTGCGCACCAAATTCATCGGTCTTGCCCCAACGTATGCCACCTTTAATTCCACCGCCAGCGAGGAGGCAGCTAAATGCCCTAGGGTGATGATCCCGGCCGTTTCGACCTTCATTGACTTCAGGGGAGCGCCCAAATTCAGTGGCCAAGACCACGAGGGTTTCGTTGAGAAGTCCACGTACCTCAAGATCAGCGAGTAGGCAGGCCAGAGCACGATCAAGTTTGGGGCACTGTGATTCCATCGCCTCGAAGTTCTCATCGTGGGTGTCCCAGCCATCCAAAGCGACTTCGACATAGCGAACGTCATGCTCAATGAGCCTACGGGCCAAGAGACAACCCTGAGCGAAAGGATCAGATCCATAAGCATCACGAATGGCGCTCTCTTCTTTGCCAATGTCAAAGGCAGCCAGATCGGAGGAACTCATCAGTTTTACCGCTTCTTGGTACATCTTGTCATAAGCTCGTGTGCTCGGTGATCCGTGCCTAGCACTGAAAGCCTTGTTCATGTTCTGAAGCCTTGCCATCCGCCGTTCAAAAGTCTCTGCATCGACATTTGCGTGCCGCGTCCCATGGGCCAGACCTTTCGCTGGATCACCAATCGGCAGAGGTGAATACTCAGACGACAGAAATCCATTCGTGGCCATAGCCGCCCCACCGCCAATGGCAACGTGTCCGGGCAAGGTCTTGTTCGTCCGCCCTGCCATATGCCCGAGCCAAGCTCCCATGGTCGGATGTTTGATGGTTCCACGTGCCACATAACTAGTGTGCATGAGGTAGCGACCGGTGACGTGGGCTCCCTGGTTGGAGAACATGGAATTGATAACGGCCACTTTGTCCATCTGTTTCGCCAAGAGCGGCATGTGCTCGGATAGGAGCACACCATCAACATTGCTATTGACCGCTTTTGTCGGGCCCTGCGACGCAGAACCGGGTTTCAAATCAAAGGTGTCCAAATGCGACATCCCCCCGGTCATGAACAAGTAGATCACATTCTTTGCCGTTGCCGGCCCAAGAACAATCTTCTCTTCCCGTGTTGAGAAAAGACCATCTAGTCCATTGAGCGAAGGCATGAGAGTGACGCCCAAGAGCCCTCTTGCGGCGCCGCCCAAGAACGCGCGGCGGCTGACCGGGTCGGCCGTCCTACATAGTTGCTCAAGATCCATGGTGTTCATCCTTTCAGCTCACTTGCCGGAATTCGTGGCAGTTGATCAGAGTCCATATCAAGTCGTCGTAGGCCGATTGCCCGTGCTTGGCAACATCTTTGCGCCATTGCACAAGCTCTCTTCCAGTTGGTTGTCGATTGAGAATGAACAGGAAAAGGACGCGGATCTTCTGATCTGTATTCTTAGTGTTTCGCAAGGCGGTCAACATCATGCCTTGCTTCTTCGCCAATAGGTTTTCTTCGACAAAACCGTTGACCAGATTCAAGACCTGGGGCACAGAAGCCGCCTTGTTGGCGCCCTCAGCTTGGTCGCGATCCGACTGGCCGAATTCCCGCAAGAAGTGTCCGGGAGGTGTTGGTGACGGCAACTCGGAAGCTCGCAGCAATTCACGTCCGTATCGACGCTGAGCGCTCACTTGTTCCGGGTTGATCCCGAGTTTCTTGAATTCGGCAACAATCTCGGCTTCCGCTTCTTTATCACCACTACGTCGGGCTCGAATGAGGCGCCGACGCAAGGGCCGGATCTTCTCGCGCAGGGCCTGTTGACGTTTTTTTCGCCTTTGTTGAGGTGTCATCACCATGCCTTCTTCACCGCGCAGTTGGTTCATGATCTCTTTGCCTGATTTGCCAACCATACTGTCGTAAGTGTCGTAGATCGCCTTGGCACGAACGGAAAGAGGTGAAGTGATGGTGTTGTCGATGTCTGCCACGACCAGAGTGAGCATGGAATCCCAAAGTTGTTCTGCGCTCATCCGTCTAGCCACAGGACCAGGAAAACGATAGCGTCCTTCTTGCGAAGAAGACTCTGCGGTCGCTTGTCGTTGATAGGTTTTGGTCAAGAGAATGATCTTCTGAAACGCCTTGATGTCATATTTCAATTGGCGCATCAACTGGTCGAGGTAGGTTGAAAGCTGCGGATTGACTGATTGAGAGTTTTCTCTCATGTCGTCTATCGTCGGCACCAGGGCCGTCCCCATCAGCTTGGCCCACATGCGGTTGACAATCACCGTAGTAAAAAGTGGGTTTTCAGGATCGGTCAACCACTTGGCAAACGCTTCTCTTGAACCGATTTCCGCTGCGAAACTGCGTTTCATCATCCGATTCTTGTTCTTGGATTTCGCTTTTGCCAATCTCCTGGCGAATCCGCGTGGAATCTTAGGAATCTTAGGTTTCAGGTCCGCCGACTCACCAAAAATCGTCTTGGCAAGGACAAAGTCATTGGCCTTGGCATCGTCATAGGCATAATCGTTCGGCAAGCGTTCGACCCCCG
>JAJRYU010000096.1 GCA_024275615.1 Planctomycetota bacterium | reverse complement strand
CTTCCGCGTTTGCGCATGTCGATCTTTCCCCGACTTTTCCTCAACCCACTTACTTGGGCTTGCCGAGTCACCTACCCTCAAGCCAGCAGATGAATTTTCCTCAAAATGGTGGCCTCTTGGACGACGTGCAGTTGTTAGTTCCTTCCTCTTTCTTCTTTCCGGAGCTCTATCTTGCTGACAAGACGGGGCCCTATACACCTGCTCGCAACCCTTCGAATAATCTCTGGCGTGACCGTCATTTCGATACGTTGAGTTTTACGTTTTCCTCGCCTCCTCCATTTCCAGCCATGATTACTCAAACGCTGAGGACATTGCTAAACAGCGACATGGACATGTATACCTCTTACAAGGCCATTCCATCCGATTGGGCCACAATGTTCAATGGCTTCAATATTGTCGATCTCATTGATGCCACTGATCCCCCGGTCCTCTACGTCTTCGGTGATACCGATTCCGTTGTTGTGCCCTATCAAGCAGAAAGGTTTAGGAATGAGTATGCGAACATAGGATTGTCGTTTCTGACTCAATATCCTCGGATGGGCCAGCGACACGGTTGGCGTGACATGGATGTCAAACAGGAAGAGATCCGTGCTGATTTCTTTGACCTGCATCTCCGTGGCATTAACGATACTGATCTCGACGGGCTCAACGACAATTTAGAGGCACCATGGAGTATCAACGAATGGGATACGGACGGTGATGGACAAAATGATGGCAACGAATTCATTCATGAAGAATTGACGGCGCCCCTTCCATCCACAGCAAGTGGCAATACCGAACTAGAAGACCCGTTTCGGACCTTTCGCATTACTTCGATGAAGAAGAAACTCGATTCGACTTTTGCGAACTGGGACATCACGATGAGATTCGAAGGCAAAGGCACAGATCCGAGTCGTTATTTCGTCCAATCGGTTGCGGCACTTTGGGACGACAACGAAGATCCTCTAGATCCGGTCGTGCGCTTCTTTCCCGAATGGAAGCTCGAGACACAGGCTTACACTGTTGTCTCGGTCGCCCCTTCCCTATTTGAGGTTACCTTGACTCGACCAGTAGCTGCAGTAGGCGAAGTCTTCTATCGTGTGGCGTTCCGCGTTTCGGGGGCCAGTGCAGAGTTTTTCGAAGTTACGACGGCTCCTGTTGGAGTTCACCGCATGCTGATCCTCCGCGACAATCCCAACGTTGGATCGCCTCAGCCACGAGCCAACTTGATTTGCTATCCGTTTCAAACGCCCACTGAGTGGCGGGTGCGGGTCGATGGAGCAGCCGCAGGGGCTTCTGGACAGACAGTTTGGACGACCGCCAACACGGCTGCATTTCCAAGTGCTCTCGCCGTGATTTCCCCTTCACCGACCTATCCGACAGAAACTTTTGACTATCAATACTACGCCATGATCTCCGAAGACTGGAGTACATCTTCCAGACGTCCAGGGCGAATTTCTTTGCCTCTGTCGTCTGCCAACGTGAGCCCGAATCCAGAGGACCATGGCTTAGAGGGACATTGGTGGTTCCTTGATTCGGCCTCAGGGAATAGCCTGACGCTCCAAGACTGGCTCAGCAACGACACTCAAGCCACGACCATTACCCCAGGGTCAAGTATCTCAGTTCGGAAGCTCACCACCTTGGAGGATCTCTTTGATGGGCTTCAAGATAATCGGTCTTCGGTCGTCGGCCCTGATCGTTGGTTGCGTACCGCGGATAGCAATGATGCGATGCCTAGTCCATTTCGTCATGGTGACAAGATCAGGTTCTTGAAGCGATGCTCGCACGAAATCTCATGGGATGGTACTGGTCAGTTTACTCCAAACGTGATTAAGGCGTGGGAGGTCTTAGAGTTTCAAGGCAACACGGCATTCGACGGCTATTGGGCCGAAGAATCCCTTACTTCGGTGCCCGTTAGGCTTTCAGACTTCAGAATCCGGCCCGATGAGGCTGTTGAGTATTTGGCCCAGCCTTTTCTGCCCGATTCCACAGACGGATACTGGTCTTCGGGGTTTGTGCCAACGAGCGATATCGTAGCCTATGTCAATGCACTTGCGGAGACCATTGGTTGCCCCACTGCGCCGACTCAGGTTTTTCCACCATCGTCGAATTCCGGTTTGGTTGTCTATGGTGTTTCAACTATAGGTTGGCCCTTCCCCACAACCACAAGGCTCTTTACGGAACTGAACCAATCGGCCATGTTCTTTGAGTCTGGCTTGACCATGGATCCTTACCAAGGGACAGTGATTAGTGGTGCGTCCAACAATGATTTTCCTTCTTCAATGGAGGCGGGGGCTGTCCTTTTCCACACGGATTATTTGGCACCCAACTATGTGGGGGACGACCCTCGTACTGCGATGGTCTTATGGGGTATGGACAAAGGCGACTACGCCTATTGGAATATTCCTGTGCCCTTGGTGAGAACGATTACTCCAGCTGCCATAGCCATGAACAACAATCCGAATCCTTCCCAAGGACCTCAGGAACCACAACAAAAACTGCGGTCTGGGCGTGGCTACAATGTACTCATGAATCGAGCGGCTCCCGCTGACAAGCACATTCAAGAATGGCGCATGCGCAGGCCTTATCGCAGGCCATAGGAGGTTTTCATGATGAAGAAAAACCGAATCGCAGTGGATTGGCCTTGTGCAAGAACACTGTCGCTTGGGATTCTTATGCTCTTGGCCGGGTGTCAAGTCGCAGTCGGGCAGTGTCCTGAGTTACTCTATCTTCGTTTCAACGCAGGAACGGGAAACACCGTGCTGAATCAAGCAGTACCCGGGTTTCCGAATACTCCGAACGTCACTCTGCAAGGTGGGGCTACTTGGGATACGCTGGACCCGAAATTCGGGAATGCGTGTTTGGATACGCGTTCTCCTGTTGGTTTCGTGCCACTCTGCTCGACAAACGTTTCGACAAATTACAGTGGCGATTGGACGATTGAAACGTGGATCAAGAAAACTGGCTCAACGAGCAACGGGTATGTCTTGGGATGGCTGGCTGGTGCGCCTCGAGTTAGAGAGACGTCAGCATCTGCGTGGGGAACCGGCAATCTCGCGGTAAGTGCAAGTGGTTCTCCTTTTGCTATAGCCAATGGCGTTGCGTCGAACTCAGGATGGCGTCATGTCGCATTCGTACATGACTCGCTCGCGATGAGCATGACACCGTTCATTGACGGTGTCCCTCAGACATCGGGATCCTTGGCTGGACTTGTGGATATCGTCGGTGACCCCGCAGACGGTCTCGCGATTGGCGGATTCAGCAGCGCATCTTGGCCCGGTCTCATCGATGAGTTTCGCATTTGGAATCGTGCCCTGAGCCAAGCCGAGATTCTCGCAGGCATGGCGGGTCAACTCACAGCGGCAACAACCGATATCGCTGTGACTCAGATCACCAGTCCAGTGAGAATCGCCCACACGTACACGCCTTTTTCTACGGTCGAGACTATCTCCGTTCGCGTTGGCAATCTCGGGACAACCATGTTGCCAGCCGGGACGGCAGTCTCTTTGTCTTATGCCTTTCCAGGATTGGCACCTGTTACTGAAGTGCTGGTTTTGACAGCAAATCTCAACATGAACGAAACGGTACCTTTCACTTTCTCTACCCTCGCGGACATGAGTGCTTTGCAAGTGGATCGCCTCGATGTCACTGCCTCTTTCTCCGGGGACCTTGTGGCTGTAAATGACATCCGGACTCGACTCTATCGTGGGATAGGGGCCCACGTTTATGACCAGTTTCCTCATCTTGAGACCTTCGATGGCACGCCTACCCCAGGCGACGTTCTGGTGCCGGATTGGCTTCAAGATCTGACGGATGGTCCTCATCCTTTGGCTGATTGGAGAGCTGGCAATGGTGCGCCGGATCATACGACAAGAATCGTCGGTCTTGGCTACTATGTGGGTCCGCTTAACCTCTCAGTCGATGGCGACATCAGGCTTCTATCACCCATTTTCGATCTTCGTTCGAATGCCAACCCACGGCTTGAATTCTGGATTACAAGCGAGAACATGAATTCCCAGAACTTTCCCGACAATACACTGAGCGTCGATGTCATCGAGTATCCTTCGGGCAGCACGACCCTGGATGTTTACGGGCCGATCGGCTCTTTGCCACCAATCATGTATGTCATCGATTGGATTCGCCAAGTTGTAGATTTGAGCGCCTTTCAAGGCAAGGTCATCTCACTGCGTTTTCGAGCGACGACCTCAAATGGTCAGGCGTCCCACATTATTCGTTTGGACGACGTCGAAATCTCCGACCATCCCATTGGTCCAGGTCAAGCACCCCAGCCGGGTTTGGCCATCTTCGATATCAACCAAGCCCGCAGCGTTGGCGACGAGTTAGTCACGACCCTTGAGAATGGTCCCTACACGGCTTTGGCAAGCCCTGGGGGACCTCTTGACTTTTCGTTCGAAGGAGAAGCGGGGCAGCCCATTCTTCTCATCTTCGGTTCTTTGAACCCGGTGGCCGCGACTTTTCCGAATGCCGGACAAATGGACATCGGCGGCTTGCCTGATCCTCTGACGGGAATTCCCATTGGGGTCGGCCTGATGTTTGATGGCACTTTGGCAACGGGCTTCAACCCTCTTTTTCAAACCAACGTCACTGGCACAGGCGGTGTGCAATTCATTACTCCCATGATCGTCCCTGGAATCCTCACTACCTTTCAAGCCGCCATTTACAACTCAACAACTGGTATTTCTCTGAGCAATGCCGTGCAATTGGAGATTCAATGATGACAGCCTCTCGCAAGCTCTCAGTTGTTGTCCTTCTTCTGGCGCTTTTTGTTGCCCCGCCGGTCCTAAGCCAAGTGAATACAGGTTCGATAGGTATCGACGCCACTGAGCAGGCGTTTCGTTTTGATATTGAAGCGACGAAAAACATCGTTGTGGATGATTTCGATGTGATTGGCAGCACTCCGATCTCGCCCAATCTTGGATTTCTGAGCAACTACGAAGTCTGGACGACCAAGGATGGGGGCAGCTATGTTGGCCGAGAGGATAAGCCTGCACAATGGCAGCTTGTGGGCACTGCGACAGGCATTCTTGGCTTGGGGCCGGGATTCTGGTCCCCACTCGGCTTGTCATTGAATGTCTTAGTTCCCGCTGGTACCAAGCGTGGATTCATTCTGACGAGCCCAGATTTCGAGTTTATTCGAGGGTTTTCAGCAACTGCCGTAGGCCTTCCGTTCGCAAGCAATGCTGACTTGACGATCCGTAGCGGAACAGCATCAGACTACTTTGATATCGGTTACCCGGCGATCCCGGCAGTGAATGTTCACTATAGCGTTTCAGGCCCTTTTGTCCTGGACATCTGTTCACACTCGATTCTGGCACCGGTGCCCGATCCCCAGTTCTGCCAGCAATTGAGCAGCCTGGAGCATGTGGTAGTTGAGTTCATGAACTTGGGGACAACGAACCTTCTGCCGGGTGCCATCGTGTCTGTGACTCTCGTTGTTGATGATGGAGCGCCTGTTACCGAATTCGCCGTCTTGTCTCAAACCGTCTTGCCGTCAGAGAAGTTTTCATACACCTTCACGAGTTTCTCAGACTTTGGGGCGATCGGTCCACATAGTGTTGTTGTGACGGCCGTCTTGGTGGGGGACCAGGAACAGGGGAATGATACATTGACCGCCACGATAAGAAGCGGCGGCGAATTGCGGGTTGTGAGCTTTCCTTATATTGAGGACTTCGAATCGCTCAATCGAACGAATCTGATTGTTCCACCTTTCGGTTGGACCCAAGAGGTGACAGATAGTACTGGCAAAGGATCCGAGTGGTTCTTTGCCACCCCCGGACTACGACCAGGCATGCCAGGCGACCATACCGTGGGGGATGGCCAATGGGCAAGTTTGATCGATCTGGATTCACAACAACCGATTGTCAGCTTAAGGTCGCCGTGTCTCGATTTTACCAACCTCACGTCTCCGAAGTTGAGTTTTTGGCTCAGCATCTTGTTCACAGCGGGGCAACCGAACACGAACTTACTGAGCATTGATGTCTTGAATATGCAAACGGGCGTCCTGACTTCAGACGTCTTCGGTCCGTGGATTGACAATATCTATACCGGATGGCCGAATGAAGTGGACAATGGTTGGTTTCGACATGATGTGGACTTGAGCGCGTTCGCTGGACAGATCGTGCGGCTGGTATTCAGAGGTTCAACGGATCACGGTGGTTTCGTCACGGCGAACACTCATGACTTCAACATTGACGACATTTGGGTTTATGATTTCTTACCACCTTTGGGGCAACCCCAGCAGCCGGGTTTCGCTACATTCAAGATTGGCGAAACGAGGAATGCTAATTTTGACTTGCTTGAGGGTGGTTTTGGCGGGCCATTTTTTTCAAAGGTGAAAGCCAACGAAAGTATGGTTCTTGAATTTTCTGGTGAACCCAACATGCCCGTCATGGTGCTTGGTGGTGTCCTCAATCCGCTAGCGGCCGTTTATCCATTCATTGGCCAGTTAGATATTGGCGGAGCAGTCGATCCTCTCTCGGGCATTCCAACGGGTATCGTTGTTCTGGCTGATGGCAATTTGACCGATGGCTTGAACCCTCTCTTTAACACTGCCATTTCCGGAGATGGCATCTTCGGCGTCATACTCCCGAATATCCCACCAGGGCTCTTGACAACTTTTCAGTGTGCGATCTTGACTACCGGTGCGAACGGCTCTTGGGTGGCACTTAGCAATGCCATTCAAGTAACGGTCGAGTAGCTGAGGTCGGGCAAGAGAGGACGTGTCGCGGCTAACCGTGCCGGAGGATTGGAGATGAGCCAAGGCCGAGACTGGTGTCCCGTCCGCTTCGTCTGTACATGATGCCGCAAACAGTCCAAGCTAAAGAGTTTTCTGGAATGACCGTTCACTTCAATGTTCCGAAGTTGCGAAACGACCAAGGGCAGGCTAATCGCCTAGTCTGACAAGAGATCGAAGATTACGGAGAGGAGCATGGAAGCCCAACTCATCGAAAAGTGCGTCTGCGTCTTCCTTGGGACCATGATACCGCAGATGTTTCAAGTTGAGCATTTCATCTGACAGAGGTACATCTTCTCTGAGTCGCACAAGTTTCAAGCTCAAGAAGGCGGAGTCCCGTTGCTCTGCAAGTTTCTTGGCGATTGACTTGGCTCCCCTCATGGGGAGTTCTGCGACCTCTGGTAGGCGCTCATATATGTCTCTCACCGAGCCCAGAGCTGCCACGAGAGTCGTTGCACTCTTCGGCCCCACGCCCCGGACTCCGGGCACGTTATCAGTGCTGTCGCCGGCGAGTGCCAGGAAGTCGACAAGGAATTGTGGCCGAATTCCGAATCGCTTCTCAACAGCGGCTTCGTCAATGAGCTGAAAGCTCTTGGGGTCCATGACGTAGATACCCGGTGCGATGACCTGATGAACGTCTTTGTCGGGGGTTATGAGCACAGTTTCAATGTTGGCCTCGTTCGCGCGCTTGGCCATGGTGGCCATCAAATCATCGGCTTCGAAACCCTCAGCGTGGAAACAGGGAAAGCCCAAGGCCTTAGCCACTTCGATGGCGAGACCAAATTGGTGTTCCATATCTTCAGGGGGGGCGGGGCGATTGGCCTTGTAGTCGGGAAAAATGTCATGCCTAAATGTCTTTTCTGGACCATCAAAGACCAAAGAAACGTGTTGAGGACCGACTTCCCGGACGAAACGAGCCAAAGTTTGCCCAAATCCCAAGAGACCGCCGACTTCCCGCCCATCCGGAGCCTGAATTTTCGCCATGCCGAAATAAGCTCGGAAGAGCGTCGCGGTTGCGTCAATGACATGAAGCCGTTTTACGATCATGGGGACTCCTCGTTTTCGTGCCCAGACAGTATGCTAAGGTGCCGACAGAATGCTATTTTGACCTGAAAGGACTTCGTCTGATGTTTCAACGTTTCACCCTATTTCTCGCACTCTTGGCCCTTGTATCCGCATCCGTTGCGGCGCAGGGGGACGGGT
Source organism: Planctomycetota bacterium (assembly GCA_024275615.1). Taxonomy (GTDB): domain Bacteria; phylum Planctomycetota; family DRQF01; genus S139-23. The sequence goes on along the minus strand of JAJRYU010000096.1, from coordinate 4,325 downwards.
TTTCCAAAACCCAAGACGGTAAGTTCACCATCATTTCTGAAGTCCAGAGGCTACCTGTCGAGAATCAAGGTCGTACCGGTACTTGCTGGTCATTCGCAACGACGTCATACCTTGAATCCGAGTTGGAACGTCTCACGGGCAAACCATCGGATCTTTCCGAGATCTATCCCGTTTTCTTTACCTATCTCGAAAAAGGCAAACGCTTTATTCAGCATCGAAGTCAGTCCCAGTTTAGCGAAGGCGGTTTGTCGCACGACATCATGCTGGTGGTGAAGAAGTATGGAATCGTACCCCAGTCTGCCTATCGCGGCCTGAGCGTTGGCGAGATGACACACAATCACGGCGAGCTATCTCGAGTGCTGACCGCCATGGCAAAAGCGTACGCTGGCAAAGCTCCCAAGAAAAAGGCTGCTGGCCTCAAACGACTAAGCCCGAAATGGGAAGCTGCTTTTCGCGGAGTCCTGAGTGCCTACTTGGGTGAGTTACCTAAGACGTTCAAAGTCGGCGATCGTATGGTGACGCCCAAGGAATACGCCGACGATGTTCTTAAGATTCCTTATAGTGACTACGTCGAAGTCATGTCATTCGGCTATACCCCCTTTGGCAAACGCGCCACTCTGACCGTTCAAGACAATTGGTATCACGACGACCAGTATCTCAATGTGAATGTGAAGCAGATGATGGCCGGTATCGACTACGCCGTCAGCCATGGCTACTCCGTTGCTGCCGACATGGACGTCTCCGAAAAGGGTTTCAAGATGGGACCAGGCACAGCTTCCATGCCAGCGGAAATTGAGAAGAATGGTGTCACTGACAAATGGCGTCTCAAGATGTTCAAGGACGGCAAGACATCTGATGATCATCTCATGCACATCGTTGGCATGGCTAAGGATAAAGATGGCAAGACTTGGTATCTCACCAAGAATTCTTGGGGAAAAGTAGGCAAGTACAAGGGTTACTTGTTCATGTCTCGCAATTACGTTGCGGCCAAGATGCTCTCATACATGGTCCACAAAGATGGCCTCACGCCCGAGATCAAGAAACAATTCAAGCTCTGACCAAGTGCTCATACCAAGAGAGCTGACATCCTGCCGGCTCCCGCGCCGGGACCGCCGCATCCTGTCAGCTCCTGGTCTGCCTCTTGTTCTTCAATCGCCAATGATGTCCACTGCCCAATGAACTCGACCGCCAATTTCCTCCAAAATTCAACCGAGCATCGATCCATGTCCGACCATAAGCCACTCACTGCTTTCTTTCTCGTTTTGATATCTGCGTTCACGCTTTGTGCCCAAGAGAAAGCCGCAAGTGGGGAACAGCCCAATAAGGCCGTGATCAAAGAGGTGCGCGGCTACCGCACGCGCATTCGCGAGATGATTCGTACGTCTTTGAAACACGGTCAGGCCTACGAGCATTTGCGGGAGATGTGCGCCACTGTGCCCAAGCGTGTGTCTGGATCCCCCGGTGCGGCCGCGGCCGTCCTTTGGGCCAAACAGCTGATGGAGAGGCTTGAATTTGACAATGTTCATCTTGAAGAAGTGATGGTCCCGCATTGGGAGCCTGGGAATAACCCCTCGCTTAGAGTGACTTCTCCTGCCAATGCCGAATCAACTAGGTTGCCTTTCACGCCTCTGGGAGGCAGCGTCCCCACACCGCTTGAAGGCATTACTGCTGAAGTTCTTGAAGTGCAGAGCATTGGGCAACTCCGCAGAATTGGTGACCAAGCGAAGGGCAAGATCGTCTTTTTCAATCGACCCATGGATCAGACCTTGTTGTCGACGGGGCAAGCTTACGGCGGGGCCGTACGCCAAAGAACTCGAGGTGCCGCTGAGGCCGGCAAGGTTGGTGCTGTTGCTGTGATCGTTCGTTCGGTTTCCACCCGCAGCGATGATGCACCGCACACCGGAGCCATGAGTTATCAAGATGGCGTCGAGAAGATACCTGCTGGGGCCGTCAGCATGCTGGGTGCTGATCGACTGAGTGCGCTCCTCAAGAACAAAAAGGGCGTCAAAGTTTGCCTGAAACTCGATAGCCAGTGGTTCAAGGACGAGTTGTCCTACAACGTGATTGGCGAAATTACTGGAAGCGAGAAACCAGACGAAATCCTCGTCGTCGGCGGCCACTTGGACGCCTGGACGACGGGTGATGGTGCCCACGATGATGGTGCTGGTTGCATGCATTCCGTAGAGGCCTTGCGTCTCATCAAGGAGATGGGCTTCAAACCCAAACGTACCATTCGTTGCGTCCTTTTCATGAATGAAGAGAACGGTCTTCGTGGCGGTCGAGCCTACTACCGGGCGCACCTTGCGGAGATGGACAAACATGTCTTGGCCCTTGAGTCAGATTCCGGCGGGTTCACACCCCGCGGTTTTTCTTCGGATGCCCACAAAGAGGCCAAGATTGTGTTGGATGAAATTGCCAAACTCTTGGTTAACGCCGGGGCGGGGAAAGTCTACGGAGGTGGCGGCGGAGCCGATGTCTCACCAATGCGCGCGTCCGGTGTCATTCTGATGGGCTTTCGTCCTGATGGTCATCGCTATTTCGATCTGCATCATTCAAGGAACGATGTCTTCTCAAGTGTCAACGAGAGAGAGCTCGAGTTGGGGGCTGCATGTATTGCTTCCATGCTCTACGTTGTGGCGGACCTCAAGGACACTTTGAAACACAACCCAGCCCCCAAGCAACGCGCGCGTCGATAGGATGAATCACGGTCTTGCGGCCATGAACGGCAGTAGAGCGCCCAACCTCGTCGTTTCTCGTTACTCATGGCGGACTAGAATTGAAAGTAGATGAATTCTTGCTCTCGATCACCAAGAAGCAGAATCATGAGTACTAGGCCATAGTAGAGAGTCCAGCGCAATGGTTGGGGGACTCTCAGCTTGTCAATTTGAAGGCCGTGCTGTTTTCCTCTCAGCAGCCACTCAAGCACCAACAGAATCGTGATCTGCCCGAGTATGATCTTCTCTGGAACGATCTGCGGAGCCGTGAACAGCGAGCTTGAGAACATGTGTGAAAAATAGTCCAAGGCTTGGCCGACTGACTTCGCTCTGAAGAACACCCACGCAAGTGTTGTCAAAATGAAGGTTGTCAGAATCTGCAGGAACTCGATTGGGTTCGGTAATAAGCCTTGTGACGCCACGATGTTTATGTGCTGCCTGTTCTTCTTCAGGATCAAAAGTGGAATGAAATAGAGAGCATGGAGCACGCCCCAAACGATGAATGTCCAGTTGGCGCCGTGCCAGAACCCGCTGACAACGAAGATGATCATGACGTTGCGAATCCCAGCGAGTGATCCGGCCTGGCTACCTCCCAAGGGAATGTAGACATAGTCGCGAAACCACGTCGAGAGTGAGATATGCCAGCGGCGCCAGAATTCAGCAATGTCGCGCGAGAAATAGGGGAAGGCGAAGTTTCTCATCAATCTAAACCCGAACAGTCTCGCGGTGCCGATGGCAATGTCCGAATAGCCAGAAAAATCGCCGTAGATCTGCAATGCGAATAGGACTGTAGCAAGGAGCAAAGTGCTGCCGGAATAAGACGTGTGATCTTCGAAGACTTGGTTCACGATCAAGGCGCAATTGTCGGCGATTACCACTTTCTTGAACAATCCCCAGAGAATCTGCCGCAGTCCATCGGCGCAGACCTCAAGCTCAAACGAACGCCTTCTAAAGAACTGAGGCAATAGATTAGAAGCGCGTTCGATAGGACCGGCGACGAGCTGAGGGAAAAAGCTGACGAATGCAAAAAACGCAACGATATCACCTGTGGGATCTATCTTTCGGCGATAGACATCGATGGAGTAACTCAGAGTCTGGAAGGTATAAAAACTGATGCCCACTGGGAGCACGATGTTCAAGGTCTGAGTCTGGATCGTCCAACCGAGCGCGCCAATTCCGCCGACCAAACTCTCGACGAAAAAATTGTAGTATTTGAAAACACTCAGAAGCCCGATGTTCGTGGCAATGCTCGTTGCCAGCAAGAACTTGCGATGTCGACTGATGGTTGTCTTCGCAAGCCTAATACCAACGACAAAGTCGACGGCAGAGCTGAAGGCAATCAAGGACAAGAATCGCCAATCCCACCAGCCATAGAAGACATAGCTGGCGAGCAAGAGGAATGCATTTTGGGCTACTATACTTTTACGGAGGGCTAACCAATAAATGGCCAGGACGATTGGTAAGAACAGAGCAAAGTCGAACGAATTGAATAGCACGAATTGTCTGCCCCTTGGATCGCGTTCTGTGTCCGACACAGCTTCTGCGGCGTTTCCTCAATAGGTGCATCTTGCCTTAGGGCGAACACCTTGGCAAACCGAAGTTGGAGTCTTT
>JAJRYU010000095.1 GCA_024275615.1 Planctomycetota bacterium | reverse complement strand
ATCCAGGGTCGATGAGGCGAGCTCAGCATTCTTCTTGGCTTGACTCAACGATCAAGGCGTGCGAAAGTCCGTTATCGGCCGTTCGGGCGACAATGCCGAACCGCACAGGCTCCATCATTCGATCGATCGATCGTCTTACAGGAGAGTAACCATGCCAACACTTACAGAGATTCTCGCTTGCCTTGAGGCAAACAGTGCTCGTTGCACCTACTGTGCTGTCGCTGAGTTCCTTGACGACGGGGCACAGAATGTTCTTAACAACCATCCGCGCAACAGGTTTCATCGCTGGATTGTTGCCGCCAATGGAAACCGTGAGGGTTTTCCGAACATTGACTACCCACCCGAGTTGATCCTTGAAGACAGGTATGTCAACTCCGAGATTCTGACTACCGCCGGCGATTTGGAGGCATTCCTTCGTCAGCACGGGTTGGCCGAATGACGCCACAAACAGGCGGTGGCAAAGTCGACCAGTCGATTATTGACGTCACCGACACCCTCATAGAAGATTCAATCGAATAGGCCTCGGAGATCCCCAGAGCTTTCACAGAATTTTCTGACGGTTCCGTCTAATGCCTTTGTGGAAAGCTGCCGTTGGCGGCCTGCGCCAGGCCATTTTTCCTGCACCAAGGAGAACAAGCAATGCACCGGATCTACCTACTTGCGAAAAAACCTGAGTTCCCAGAGCCCCAAGACGAATTGCACGCGTTGGCCAAACTCGAAGCCGCTGGAAAAGACGCCTATTTTATCCTTTCAGACAGAACCGGCCCTCCTGGTTGCGGCGCCGGCGCTGACGACGTGTGGCTGTTCTGCTCTCGTGACAATCAAGAAATCCTCTTCCTCGGAACAGCTCGCGTCGCGGCTGCGCCTGATGAGTACGCCAATACGCCCTACGAAGTCACTGATCTATATGGCAACACGAACCATCGATACTTCTGTCTCATTGACAACATTCATGTGAACCAGAACATTGAGCAACTTGGCTTTGACGTGCTTACGAAAGAGAAACAGCATGTGCTTCTTCAAGGGCAGGCCTACGTCAAGAACCTACCAGACTTATGATCTGAGGAATTTTCCGATGAAGGCCTACAGTTGAGGATTTGCCACCGTGGTGAGGTGCCACTGAATTCACTCGGTCTGCCAACGCCTCCAGATCACCAACTCTGGCTCAATGTTGATGCCAGGCATTTGCGAGGTACCCTGCTCAGGAAATAACTTCATGGTGCTCCGTTGGAAGAAAGATCCACCCTTCTGACCACGAGGATCTATCGTTGAATTTGTGACGAGTCTTCGTCACTCGGAGTGGGAGACAATGCCGAAACTGGAGGCTGCATTCTTGTGCGCCAAGAGGTGCCGGTAGACTACCGGATTCAACTTCAAATACCGCGACAGAGTGCGACAGAATGCAACAGAACGCGACACTTTGCGACAGTTGCCAAACTGAGCGTGGTGAAGTAAGATGTCCCCACAAGCAATTTACAAACCAGCTGCACGGCTTTCTTGGGTGAGTTTCTAATCCGTAGGTCGCAGGTTCAAGTCCTGCTGGGCGTACTTTCCTTTCTCTTGGTCAACAAACTGTCGTGCGGGCCACCTCCACCCTTTGTTATCTACGCCAATGCGTTCCATGACATAGCCAACATTGTGGCGGCATGGGGACACGATGAGTCGGACAGCCACCCAAGTGATGCTCCGATGCGATGCTTGTCGCTTAGGCTCCAGCAGCGTCAAGTCCTGCTGGGCGTACTTTGCCTTCTCTTGGTCCACAGGCTGCGGCTCGGGCCACCTCCCTACCCTTTGTTATCTCCGCCAATGCGTTCCATGAAATGGCCAACATCGTGGCGCCATGACGACACGATAAGCCGGATGACCATCATGGGCTGCTCCGATGCCACGCGACCTCGCCAAGGCTCAGAAGCTTTGGTCAAGTCCTGCTGGGCGTACTTTCCTTTCTCTTGGTCAACAAACTGTCGTGCGGGCCACCTCCACCCTTTGTTATCTACGCCAATGCGT
>JAJRYU010000094.1 GCA_024275615.1 Planctomycetota bacterium | reverse complement strand
CGATATTGAGGTCGGCGTCAATTCCTTTGGGCTTGTGGCGGACACCAACAATCTTGATGCCACCCAACTCGCCGGTGACCTCACCGAACTTGGTGTCGTCGAACTCCTCTTGCTCCATGACGCCGTCCATCGTCCAAGAATTGTCTTTCTTGTTTACCCAGATCTTGTCGCCCATTTCGACACGGCCAGTGCTCTCGTTTACTGTGTAGTTGTCGAAAAGGATTTTCTTGAGTTTCCACGAATCCAATTGCAGGAGATCTGTTTCGATCCATTCGGAGAATTGCGTATCGACGATGGTTGGGATCTTTGCCATATAGGTTCGCTTCTTGCCGGGAAGGCGAACGAAGCGCATGCCTTGTCTGTCCTCAACTTCCTTACCGATGATGAGGGAAGCCAGGGATTCGCCAGTCTTATCGCGGAACGTAACTCTTGTTCCCAGGCCCTTGCTGTAGGCGTCGGCTTCCGTGGGGTCCTCCACTCCTAGATCTGCATAGTCTCCAGGTTTGTCGGACCTGATGGCGGACTTTTCCAAACCGATGAGTAGACCAGCAGCTTTCGCCATACGTGTCTTGGCATCGGCGGGGTAGTTGCTGTGTGAGGGGATTGTCCATCGACCCGCCTCAGACGTGACAACAAAAGTGTTGGGTGAGGCAGTTGCCTCATCAAACTCTGTGACCTCAAGCTTGGCGACCTGGTCGGGGCTGGTGAATGCCGCGAAGAACACGTCGCCTTCGTCATTGTAGAAAGATGGATCAATGGACTTCGGGCCCGAGAGAATCGCTGCGACGATGGTCACGAGCGCCACGCCGACGAAAATTCCAGTCTTAATGTTGTCGTTCATGCTACACCTCCAGCCGAGCGTGCACTCGGAACATGCTTTTGTTCTCGTTTCAGTTTACGCATGAAGATCATCAGGCCGACAAAGACAGCCAACAACGGTGGAATGACCATGCCAATCCAAGCGAAAGTTGACTCAATGGCACGACGATGATTCACCAGCGTTGCTTTCGCTTCGTCGATTTGCTGTCGTTTGAGATCCTCGATCTTGGCTGACGTGACATTGAGTTTGCGCTGCTCGATCTCGCGAATGCTCTCAATACGAATGTCCTTTGACCTTGCGTCGAGACCTTGGTCGTTTTCAATTGCGGCGACAGCATCCTGCAGGCGTTTGTTCGCCGCTGCGAGAGCCTCCTTCGCCTCGTTTTCGGCGTTTTCCTTCTCTTTCGCCCACTCCTCTTGGAATTCCTGAGTCGCTTCTTCGATTGTCTCCAAGGTTCGATGATGAGGTCGGCGTTTGCGCAGGGCAATAAAGTCGTCGTCTCCAGCCAGATCATCGACACAGTTGAGAACGAAAGTGACATTGTCGAAATTGAGATCTAGGCCAGGAATATCGCGACGCCTGAGATCAAAGAAGATTGACGAAATCAGGTCCAGGTCGGCGATGAAGACAAGATTGATGTCTTTGTCCTTGTCGCTTTTCCCGGTGACGTGGCAGGCCAAAGTCTGTTCACCTGCCCGTTGACGGCGGGGATTTGGATTCAGGGTCATGCCGAAGAAAGTGCGCTGCATCAAGTCGTCAAGGCGAACCGTGCCTGATACGGGGGATGATTGCAGAAGAGGCGAGAACTTCAGGTTTTCCGAACCTGCGGAATCAACCGTTCCGCCCCACATCGTCAGGATTTCTTGTAAACCGCTGGCAGCAACCTCTTCGGGGTTGAAAGGGGTTCGAGCGCCGGACTTGTGGCCGACGAAGACAAATTCGGCAGGGACTTGTTCACTGAGTTGAGGGTGAGGCAAGTAGGAGTCCCAGGTGATGAGACGTGTGTTCCACCTGATGTCGTATTTGCCCAGCAACCCAGCGAAGTTGCCTTTTGGCGGACCTTGTTGTTGCCCCATCATACCCATCATGGGATTTGGGCTGGCGCTTTTCTTGGGGTCGTTCGGCGAAGTCCCGGGTGCGGAACGGGGCATGGGGTCATCGAGCAGGAGCGTTGGACCTCCATTGGCAATGAAGGCATCCAGACGATCCATTTCTGCTTGCTCCAAAGACGACGCCATAGGGGCCAAGAGGACGTCTATGTCCTCTGGATAGTCTTCCCCGGCGGCAACACGAACGACATCGTATTGTAGTTCAAGCTCCTTGACGATTTCCCACTTTGGAGTCGTTCCCTTGCCGGGCTCAAAACCACCAAAGAAGTTGACGTCCGTCACGAGGACGCCGAGTTTCTTGCGTTTGGCTTTCGAGACCACGCGGATGGAACGAGTCAATTCGTATTCCACTGGTAGTTTGTTGAAGAGAAAAGGAATGACTTCTTCTTCGATGCCGCAGGTGAACGAAAGCCCCATGAAGACGTCGTATTTCTTGCCGGCTTCATTGGCACCAAAGAGTGTAATCGGGGTGATGCCGAAGTTCTCTTTCGCCGCCCGTGCTTCATCAGAATAGAGCTCTGTCTCAATGATGCGCACGCGGATGGCATCACCGGCGATGGCATCGAACTGCCGCAGAAGGTTGATCAAGTCACGGCGATGTTGCACGTACTCTCGGGGAACGTCCTTGGATAGATAAGCTTCGATACTCACTGGGCGTGTGTCATCGAGTTGCTTGATCAAATGAGTTGATTCTGCGGAGAGGCTGTGGATTTTGGCGCTGGTTGTGTCCAACCGTGCGCCAAGGTGACCGAAAAGAAGAGTGACGGCAATGGTGATGGCAACAAGCGACGCAAAGCGAATACTCTGGTGAAGACTCTGTCCAGCTTTCCAGTTGCGCCTCGACATCATCATGAGGTTCATGTAGATGAACGTAGCGATCAGGCCTGCAAACATTCCGATGCTGGCCAAGGAGACGATGCCGCTTGTCATTTCATTGAAAAGCGCAACCGGGAAATTGAGTAACCAAGTGTCTCCGAATCCTGGCGAGAACAAGGAAAAGAAGAAACCGAGAATGTCCTCCATGAAAACAACGACGGAACACAAGAGGGCACCGGCAATGTAGGCAACTGTCAAGTTGTCGGACAGGTGGGATCCCAACATGCCAATGCCGAGCAATGCCAAGCCCAAGACCCAGAAGCCGAAATAGTTGCCTAAGAGCAGCCAGCCGTCGGGGTTGCCCAAGAACATCAACATGATGACTTGGGGAATAGTAAACAACAGGGCGATGGTATAGATGCCCGCTGCCGCCAAGTACTTGCCGATGACAATTTCAATGTCCTTGGCAGGCATGGTTAACAGGAGTTCATCAGTGCCTTGGGCGCGTTCGCCTGCCCAAATGCCCATGGTGATTGCTGGAATCAAGATGACCAGCAGTTTGGGGAAGACTGCATTGAGGGTGTCAAGCGTGGCGATGTTGTGTTGGAAGAATTCTTCACTGAACAAGAACACGGCCGAGAGCATGGCGAAGATAGCGATAAAGACGTAACCCGCAGGGTTGCTGTACCAGCTTTTGATATCGCGTTTGACAATAGCCCGAATGACGGGGCTTTTACTGATCGACATGATTCGCTCCTTCCGTGAGTTGGTGGAAGGCCTGATCCAGATCGCCATCACCAGATTTGCGTAGTTCATCTGGTGTGCCGACAAAAACCACGCGTCCTTCGCTAATCAAGACGACCCGGTCGGCTACAGCTTCGACTTCCTGCAAGATGTGTGTCGACAAGAGGATGGTCTTTGTCTCACCCAACTTGCAGATAGTCTGGCGTACTTGCTTGATCTGATTGGGGTCGAGGCCGGAAGTAGGTTCGTCCATGATCAGGACGTCTGGCTCATGCAACAGAACGTGGGCCATGCCTACGCGCTGGCGAAAACCCTTGGAGAGTTTTCGGATTGGTTTTTCCAAAACCGAGCCCAGCATGCAGGTGTCAATTACTGCTTCCATCGCTGTGGCCAGTTTGACCCCGGCAATG
>JAJRYU010000093.1 GCA_024275615.1 Planctomycetota bacterium | reverse complement strand
GGAGCGAGCAACCAACACCGTGGTGGGCGTCCATGTACAGAGGATCAATGAGAATCGCACGTTTGAAAAACTCCAACGCCGTCTTCGGCAGACCTGCAGAGACTTCCACCCAACCGGATCCACAAAGGACCGATGTCAAAGCCTCTGCGGGCAACCTGCGGCCCACAACCACAAGCGCATCCGCAAATGCCGCCCTGGAACCGTCGATATCCAACAAGCTCAACAGGGAATAAGCCCGGCTGAGAGGCTCGTAACGATGACGAGCAAGGGCATCAGCTTGGAAACGAAGTCCGTCGTCATCAGGGTGCAGGGTTCGCGCCTCACTCAAGAAATGTTGCGCCTCGGGCTCGCGCCCCTTTTTTTGCAAAGCGATAGCGTAAGCCCTTGCTGCACCAGAGGATAGATCCGCCCGTGCCGCGAGTTGATCCAGCAGTTCATCAGAAAGGCCGTGCAAGACAGACGCCAACAGGCGGTCATCACTCTTGAGGAGACGAAATATCCGACTTCGGCGGAACGGCCGATTCCATTTCTCGAGGAATTTCCCAAGTCTTTTGTTCATCGGCTGTTTACCGGCTCCTGTGTGCCGAAAGTGTCGCAGCAAACCCCCAACAAATCCAGGGGTGAAAATGGGCAACAATCTGAGATCTCTATCCTCTTCCTTGTCCCTTTCGGAGCTAACTTCTACATTCTGGTCATGAAAACACTGATAATTATTGCCTTGGTCGGCATCGGTTCGGCAGTCTTCCTCATGAACAAAGAGGATTCCATGGAGACACCGTCCACGGCGACGGTTCAGGAGAATGGCAACACGGATGAGGCTTCCTCAGAGTCTCAGCCCACGGACGAGAACTACAACTATGGTGCCCCGGAAAAGCCCTCTGATTGGAAGGTACCACGGTATGTCAAGGTCCAGCACATTCTCATTAGCTTCAACGGTGCCGCACGAGGTGGAGAACTCGCAAAGAAGAAAGATCGCAGCCAAGAGGAAGCACTCGTTTTGGCACACGATTTGGTCAAGAGGCTTCGCGCTGGTGAAAACATGGATGTCTTGGTCCGAGCCCACACCCAAGACAGTGCCCCGGGCATCTACGAAATGTCATTCGGCAGACCGACACGGCGCGGTGTCGTTGCCAAAAAAGGTATGGTCAAGAATTTTGGCGACACCTCCTTCGCGCTAGATGTCGGGGAAGTGGGTCTTGCTGACTACGACGCCACACGCAGCCCCTTTGGCTACCACATCATCAAGAGACTCAAGTAGGCCCCGTCATTCGTCCGCAAACGAAATGAGCCAGACAATGTTCAGCATTCATGACCGCCTAGCTTTAGAAGTGCTCAGGCATGATTTGCGGCTTGATCCTCACTTGATCGCTCGGATGCGAACAAGGTTCTACAAAAAGTCTTCGCTTCTTGCGGAAGCCGCCTCGGAATTGGGTACTGAAAAAGCCAATGCTCTGGGATCGATTCGACCCAGCGAATTGGAATTGCAGTCAAAAGAGGACTCCCAGATTGATGGCGCTTCAAAACTTGTTCTCAAGACCCGCGACTCTCATTTGATCGAGACTGTGATTCTTCGGATCAAGAGCGGAAGAACCGCTCTTTGTATTTCATCGCAGGTGGGCTGCGCCGCCAATTGTTCGTTCTGTGCGACGGGCATGATGGGAATCACCCGCAATCTCACAGCCTTCGAAATCGTCGATCAAGTTGCCATCGCCAATCGTATCTTGGTGCCGGAGGATCGGCGGGTTCGTAACGTGGTGTTCATGGGTATGGGAGAGCCGCTTCACAACCCTGAAGAGGTCG
>JAJRYU010000092.1 GCA_024275615.1 Planctomycetota bacterium | reverse complement strand
GGCCCTCACCAGTCGCCCCAAAAATCGAGAAGAACAACCTTGCCTTTGTAATCAGATAATTTGAAGTGTGTGCCATCGAGATCGACGCCGTGGATGTCATCAGCCATGGTGCCAACCACTAGCTTCTCCCGGCCATCGATGCTCGCTTGCACCTCTGCCAACAGTTTCTCGTCCCCAGATTCTTTCGCCGCCTTTAGCGCCTTGGCCTTCGCTTGCCGGTATTTTTTTGAATCCGTTGGGGCCCGATCAATCTTGCCCCAAAGAGGTGCGATCGTGGCCTGGGCACGAACACGCGCATGAGGACTTTGTGTCGCAATCGTCTGCAAATGACCATCGACTTCCGCTTGACCGATCAGTCCTGCTGAAAAGGCGAGAACAGCGGTAACACCGCCCAATTCCTTACTCCTGATGTGGTCTTGCGTCAGAGTCTCTACGGCCGCCAAGGCAGCCTTTCCGTTATCGCATTCAATGCTGAGCTGAAGAATCATGGTGTAGAAACGAACAGCCTCGTCTTTTCCCTTGTAAGAAAGCGCGGTGGTTTGGAGTTTCTTGATTGTCAAGGCAAACAACGCATCCGAAGGGCGTTTTTCCTTCGCGGGAATCGGGCCGGGTTCTCGTCCTTCAGCGATAGCTTTGGTGGCCGCAGCCTTGGCATCTTCTTGCTTCTTGTGCTGCGCTATCTTCCAAGTACGCACGGATTTATAGAATTCCGCCATGATGCCATCCAGTTGTTTGGCGGCTGGAGTGGCACTTTCCTCCACTTGGGCGCAGAGAGTCATTGTCGACATGAGGACAAGCATGGAAAGGAAATGACGAAGGAATGGCTTGGTCATGGTTGGTCTCCGAATCCGTGACAGATGGGTCCAGGGAGCGAGATGAAGCGGCGCTCAGTGCGAGAATTTCGGTCATCAAATCGAAGGTATCTTGACCGAGCTTGCTCCAAACATAGTATAGAGTCGTTGGAACAAGGCCAGGTCAAGAAAATATCAATAATACGAACGATCTCGCTGACTCGCGCATGTGACGCTTTTTCGCTCAGGTTTGACATCATCGACTCGCAACGACTGGCCCGGCTTTCGCCGCACAATCAATGGCGAAATGTGCGAGACGCGTCACACCATAACCTTGTCCAGGATCAAAGGGCTCCAGGTCCTTTGGAGGGTGAAACATGAAGTCGATTCAATTGGGTTTTTTCATTTTGGCGTTCTGTGTTCTCTTCTTGACCCTGGGTTGTTCCGGGTCGTCCGACTCCTCATCAACCTCGAGCGGGGCTTCATTCTCATCGGCAAGCCAAGCAAGTGTTGTTGAAGATGTCGGCGACGGCACGATACGCGTCCAACTCGTGCGCGACGGTTCAGTTGGTGCGCTCACTGTTGGTGTTTCCCTTACTGGTGGCACAGCGATCCCGGGCGTTGACTACTCCCTCCCTCAAGGGAGCATCTTTCCAGTGACTTTCGCTGATGGCAGTGCAACCCATGAGTTCGATCTCGGTACCGTTCTGAGCGACAACCTCATCGAAGGTCGAGAGACCATCGAGCTCGCTTTGCAACTCAAAGAAGCCGGAACGACACTGGGTGATGAAACCACAATTCAACTCAAACTCGATGACGATGATGGTCCGCCACAGGGAGTCTTGCAGTTCGTCTCCCCCATGGAGACGATTGGCGAAGGAGCGGGACAGTATCTCATTCAAGTGGCAAGAACGGATGGTTCTTTGGGGGCGGTGTCAGCAGACATCGTTTTCAATGGTGGTACCGCTGCCGTCGGCTCAGACTTTCTCATGCCGACAACCTCCGTTTCATGGGTCGACGGTGACGGCTCAGACAAGACGGTCGCCATCACCCTCACCGATGATGCTCTGCAGGAAGGCACCGAAACAGCTAATTTTGCTTTCGCCAACGTCACGGGAGGTGCCACAACAGGAACATCCTCGACAAGTACTTTGACCATCATCGACAACGACGTCGATGGCGAGATCAATTTCCTGGCAGCAAACGCCAACACACCCGAAGGCAGCGTAGTCACGATCGTCGCGGTTCGAAGCTTAGGAAGTGGCGGCGCAGCGTCCATTGATCTCATAGATATGGGAACAGGCACAGCCATCATTCCCGACGACTACGTTTTGCCCCAAGGTTATGTACCCGGCGTTGGTGTAACCTTGACGTGGGCAGATGGCGAGATCGGACCAAAATCGGTTCAATTCGCGGCTCTCACCGACACTCTTTTTGAAACGACTGAGACCATTGAGATCGGCCTTCAGAATCCGGTGGGGGATGTTGTGGTCGGTGCCAACAGCACAGCGACTATCGGCATCCTTGACGGCAATGCGAGTAATCCTGGGTTCTTCCATTTCAGTGATTTCGCCTACTCAGCTCTTGAGAGTCAAGGGCTCGTAACGCTCAACGTCGAACGGGAAAACGGCATGGCAGGTGCCGCTACTGTTGACTATCAAATCATCGCAGGCACCGCTGTTCAAGGACTCGACTATTTTGGCGGCACAGGTACGTTGACCTGGGGCGACGGTGACATGGGAGCCAGAGGGATCGCCATCACGATAGTCGATGACGCCGCGATCGAAGGACCAGAAACCGTGGTCCTTGCCATAAGCCCAGGCAATAGTGGCGTCAGCATCGGCATCCCCTCCACTGTGACTCTGTCCATAGCCGACGACGACTTTCTCGGCTGGCAGCTGGAACCATCAGGGTCGACGCAAAATCTCAATGGAACTTTTGCCTTGAATTCGGCGTTGCATTGGGCCGTGGGTGATGGTGGTACGATCTTGGCTCGAAGCGTCTTTCCGACAACTTGGCAGTCTCAACCGTCGGGAACGATTGAAAACCTCAATGCCATCTCAGCTTCGCCTTCTAGTCTCGTCATCGTCGGTGACAACGGCACAATACTCACTGCCTCAGTGAACAGTCCAACGTGGACTCCTGCTGCAAGTGGTACACTTAGGAACCTCAATGATGTCAGCTCAGGCCCCCCCGGTTCGCCATCTTTGCCGGTGACATTTGCAGTTGGAGATAACGGCAAGATTCTGAAAACCCCAGATCTCGTGACCTGGAACCCTCAGTTGTCTGGCACAACAGAAAACCTAAGGGGTGTGGCTGCGGCGACAGCAACTCACGTTTGGGCTGTCGGTGACAATGGCACGATTTTGAGATCCACCAATGGCGGTGCCACTTGGCTTGCGCAGAATTCAAACATGACGATTACTCTGAATCATGTCTTCATGTCATCCTTGCTTTTCGGATGGATTGTCGGTGAAAACGGCGTTGTTCTCAAGACAACGGACGGCGGCCTCAACTGGATCGGGCAGCCCACTGGGACCAACGAAGAGCTATTTGGTTTCACCAGCGACGGTACGTTTGGTGGCGGGACAAGCTATTGGGCTGTGGGCGCAAACGGTGTCATCATCAAGTCAACCGACTTCGGCTCAACATGGACACCACAACTCAGCAACTCGATTGACACTTTGAGAAGTGTGTCCTTCGTCGCACCAGGTACTGCCACTGGGCTTGTCGTCGGCAGAAACGGAACGATTCGCCGCACGACTTTGGGTGGCGACTGAGTTAGGAAACTGACATCAGGAACCAAGTCGTTGGTTCCCGATGTCATTAGGCGGCGTCTGCCTTTTGGGCAGTGCCAACTGCCTTGTAGTAGGCAAGAATGGCACAATTCGCGCAACGACGACGAGTGGCAACCATCAAGCGCACCCTGTCGGACTCCTCGTTTCCCAATTCGAGGACGATCGAGTAGGGTCTAATTTGCGTCGAATGTCCAGAATGCGGGCGTTCACGTTCCGTTCTCATCGGGAAACGAATCAAAATGCCATCAGTTCCATGGACGATGAAAACTACTTTGCCCAATCATCTGGCTCAGTTGGGATTGGTGACCGTTGTCTTGAGTTTTTCTACGATACTTCACAGCCAAGTTCATTACCACAAGGACGGCAATCCCTGGAAACAGAAAGCGAACAAGGGACCCGATAGCAAGGTCGACGGTTGGTATTACAATCTCGGAATCACCGGCATTCGTGTTCAGCTTCTTGGCGACAACCCCAAGGCGCTCTTGGTAAAATATGTCTTCGAGCGAACCCCCAGTGCCGGAAGAATCAAGGTCGGTGATCTCCTTGTCGGCACTGGCAATAAGAGGTTTGGAACCGAACACATCAATGGCTATGGCATAGGCAAGTTTGGGGCAGATGGTCCCATTTCTGAATTCGCAAGAGCTCTTGAGGCAAGCCAAAGAGAAAAGAAATCTCTGATAGTCATGGTGAAGCGTGGCAAGAAACTGAAGTCTGTTCCTCTCAAGATCGGAAACAGATATGGCGCCTTTGCAAAAACATTTCCCTTCCTTGACAAGAAGGCAGACAAGATCTTTGATGAACTCTGCGCTTACTTGGCCGAAGAACAAAAATCAGATGGTTCATGGGGCAGTGTTCCTCAGAATCTCTTTGCTCCCTTAGCACTCATGGCAAGCGGCAGGGAAAAGTACCGGCCCCACGTTCAACGAAACGTCAAGTGGCATGCGAAGACGACGAAGGCTAAAGATAGTTCCTGGCTGATCAACTGGCGGTACATGGCAGCAGGCATTGTGCTAAGTGAATACTACTTGTGGAATAAGAAATCTTGGGTGAAGAGAGAGCTAGAGGAGATCTATCGATTCATCATCTCGACTCAATACATGGATCAAACACAGATTGATGCCAAGTCACGAAAGGAACGCCCCGAGGACATGCCCAAAACCAAACTGCGGGCAGTGGGAGGATGGGGCCACAACCCAGGATTTGAAGGTTATGGTCCTATCGCCATGCTTACAGGCCAAGGTGCTCTGGTTCTCTCGTTGATGGATCACTGTGGCATTCAGGTCGACAAGAAAAGACTCGAAGCGGCATTCGATTTTCTCGAACGTGGCACAAACAAGGTTGGCTATCTGAACTACGCTGATGAAAAGGCTGGCGACGACACTTGGGCGGACTTTGGCAGAACAGGCGCCTCGTGCATCGCCCATTTTCTGAGTCCATACAAAGGCATGAAATACAAGAAATTCGCTCGCAGACACGCCACTTTCATGGGTGACCATCCTGAGGCTTTCCCCGACACCCATGGGTCACCAATCCTTGGCATGGGGTTCGCCGCCATGGGAGCAAATACTCACCCCCAGAGTTTTCAAAAACTCATGAAGGCCAACCGATGGTGGTTCACCTTGGCGCAATGCAACGACAGGAGTTACTGCTACCAGCCAAACCGTGACAATGCCGGCTACGGTGATGATTCGCGAATTGCAGCCAGTGCTGTCACCGCATTTATTCTGGGCATAAGTCGCCGCAATCTGCACATCACGGGCAAACCATTCAAGAAGCATTGAGGTCTTGAGTCGATATCATGATGCCAACGGGACCGAGCCCGATCTACACGACCAACTTCACCGTCTTCAGTTTCCGCGACATGAGCCAAAAGAAAGCGGCGAGGACTGCTATGGGTGGCCCAATTTCCCACAAGCCGATTGGTGGCATATCAGGGAATGCTGTCGGTGTTACGATGATGTAGAGATCCAACCAGCGGCCAACAAGAAGAATACCAGCGACTCGTGCGACGATCGCGGGGTTGGTCTTTGAGGTCACTGGCAAGAGGATAAGGAATGGTGCGACGAAGTTCAGAATGACGCTAAGATAGCTCAAAGTCGCCCAACTCCCAGTCATCCTTGTCGCGAACCAGGACGTTTCTTCGGGCATGTCTGTGTACCAAATCAGCATGTACTGGCAGTACCAGATATATCCCCAAAAGAAACTGAAAGCGAACATCAACTTGCCAAGGTCATGGACCACGCTCGTGGGCAATTCCGGCATCGATCCGAGATGGATCGACCGGAATACCACAAGAGTGATAGCCGCGACTCCAGAGAGAAATAGGCCGGCGAAACAATAGACACCAAACATGGTGCTGAACCATTCGGGTTCCAGAGACATCAACCAATCGAAGGAGAAAACTGCGAAAGTGAAACCGAACAGGACCATGAAAACACCGGCTCGACCTCGCCCGTCTTTCTTGAACATCCAGCGCGCCGCAATCGCCCAAACCACAAAACAGAGGATCGTTCGAAAAATAAAAGAGTTCAGATTCAGCCAACCCAGCTTTGGGGCCATGTGTGCAGATACATGTTCGGGTGTCATGTTCGCCCATGAATAGAGCGTCGAAGAGCCGAAAACGCAAAGTATGGCAAGGAGAGCTGCAACCGGGAGTACGACTGTCGTGCTCTTCGCCACGGGCACAATCCGATCGGCCCAAGTCGCCGCGCAAAGCCTGACGATGCCAATGAGAACCGGACCAGAGAGCGCAAGGCCAAGAAGCATAGCCACGGCTACCAGCCAAGAAGACCAGACACGGTCTGGGGCGGCAAAGAGCCCAACGGAGAAAACCACAAAACCGGCAGCCATGAGCCCAATGTAGCTGCGGTTGAGGGGTTCAATAATGGCGTTTGGTTTGTTGGTCATTGAATCACCCCCTGAAGTTTTCTCACGTAGAGAATAGCCTTCCACCGGTCATTGCGTTCAATCTGGGCCGCATGACCTGGCATGTTATTTCGGCCAAGTGTGACGATGTGGTAGATCTCACCATCTTTGATCGTTTTCGCGTTTTCCAGGAGCAAGGACGGAGGAGGCGGGACGCCTCTCTTGGCGATCTGCCCATCTCCCTTGCCTTCTGGCCCGTGGCATAAGGAGCAATAAATGTTGAAGTTGCGCTCGCCTCGAGCCAAGTTCTCAGGGGACGGTTTAAAAGGATTGACCAATTCAGCCCCCGCCCTCTTCGCTTCTTCCGGTGTGTCACCGAATTCAAAAGGCATGAACCCACGTGCAATGCTCCCCGGTGCAGGGAGCCTCAGATTTCGACCATCCTTGAAGAATGGATTGGGCCCCTGCGCTTCGTAAGCGGCTGATGTGTTCAT
>JAJRYU010000091.1 GCA_024275615.1 Planctomycetota bacterium | reverse complement strand
TTAGCGCCAAAAATAGTACCATGCATAGCTTAGGCTTCTTTCGGCACCGGGTTCAAGTTCAACCGACCAAGTGAGTTTTTCGACGCCATTGACTTGGCGCCACCAGGTTGGCCAACGCCAATAGGGTGTACTTGTTCTGCCATCGCCGAAGACAAAATCCAAATCGTCAAATGGGCTCAGAGTGTGCTTTTCTCCATCTGTCGGAGCCGAGTCACATTGTCCGATAAGGTAGCGATTGACTTCAATCGACACCTTCTTCGAGCCGTGGTTGGCGAGAACGATTTTGCCTTGATAGTCAACACGGTGGTAGTCGCGATTGCCCAAGGACAATGCATCCGAAACACGCCCCACTTCGTAGTCTTGCTTTTCAACATGAATATCGATGGCCTTGGTAAGGTCAAGGGAGCAGATGCCACCGGAAGGAGTGTAGCGAATCATCGATTGGGCGACGACTCGACCTTTGGAAAAGATGAGAGCTGGTGCTGTTGTCAAGGGCATCTTGGTGTGGTTATGAAGGCGGATTTGATGAACTACTTTAGGTTGTCTCGCTAGACGATCCCATTTCGTCCGCGCGGTTTGGCGGCTGCTCGCAATCTCGCCAGGGACTTGAATAGGAACGTCCAAAACATAGTGGTCCCCGTAGGGCAATTCAAATGATCCCAATGGAACCGTCATGCGATCGCCTTTTTTCAAAGTGATGCCTTCAACAGTAAATACAAAAAGATCCTCATGACTTCGCCCGTCGTCTAACTTCTCGCTCAATGAGTTCGCGTTGTTGCCCGGTTGCGAAGCGAAAGTAGCCACCTGCCCGCTGATGGCATTGGTGAGGAAATTGGAGCCATAGTTCATCCCATTGCCGAAACTGTTTCTTGGACTTTGAGTAACCTGTTGGGCGGCCTTCATAAGGGCCATCGGATCCTTGATTGCTGCGAATGAGAAATTGGGCACGCCCACGACAAGTTGTAACCGACAGTCTGCAAGATCGCGAAGATCGTTAACCAGAGTCGCCATCATTTGTAGGGTTGCCCCACCTTCTCCATCGATGTTGACACGGTAACTGGGGATCCACTTGAATCCCGACGCCACATAGGACAATCCAAGCTCGACTAATCCGACCCCAGAGACGGCTGCCTGCGTCGATAAATGGAATTCTAATACTCTCTTGCGCGTACTTTCTTGACGCGTTGTCAGGGGTTTTGGATCCCGGAAAGTCAGGTCCTGAAGTCGAGACAGAGGCATGGCCTTGAGCCCTTCCTCCACCTCTAGGACAATCAAAGATCCTGAGACGGCGGCGGCAATATCTTGGGGCAATCGTGCAGAATAGCGCTGACCTCCTTTTTCCGTGACAAAGACACGGGCTCCCGGATTCGCCGCAGCAAGTTCTCCCAAGGTGCCAGCGTTCTTCTTGAGACCGACGTCGCGCCAACCTGCCGTTGAACTCTCAATCTGCCAACCGGGAGTTTTGACTGTCGGCCAAAAAGTGCCAAGGATGGGTTCCGGGAGATTCGAAAATGATACGTGACCGCCGCCACGTGGCAACACCGCCCCGCCATGATAGACCAAGGC
>JAJRYU010000090.1 GCA_024275615.1 Planctomycetota bacterium | reverse complement strand
GCCAGATTTTTTCCGGTTTTTCCAAGGTAATCGATGATCAAGGGAGTGATCTAGAAGGAGCGTTGGTGACAGCGCTCAGCGTTGTTTCCGTGGAACGCCGGGCCCGCATCTTGGTTCTATCGGATGGTGAATATACCGGTCCCAGCCCCCATGCTACCGCCTGGGACGCTGCCTCTCGCTCCATCGCCATCGATTATCGCTTCTTTTCCCGCACCACGGAATCGGACGTTGCCGTGGGCCAAATGGACTTGCCAAGACGAGTGCATCGTGGCGAAGCGTTCCAGTTTTCCGCCAAAGTCCTGGCCAACAAACCAACGGCATTCCGTTATGAACTCCGCAAAGATGACCTTGTCATCGCCCAAGGAGAGACCAGCCTCGACGCCGGAGAGAATCGGCTCGTTTTTCGAGATCGCCCCCAGCGGCCAGGAGTAGGAATCTACCGCTTGCGCCTTGTGGCCGAAAATGACGCCCATCCACAAAACGACTTTGGCGTCGGAGTTACTTTCGTCGAAGGCGTGGCGCCGATCCTGATCCTCACGAGCGAAGGAGAAGGGGGTAACTTGGCCCGTGCGCTCCGCGCTGCCGGACGACAAGTCGAAGTAAAAAAAGCGAGTGCCGTTCACCTCGCCATGAATGACTTGGTTTCTCGTCCAGCAATCATTCTTGAGAACGTCCCGGCGACGGATTTCGATAATCGAGAGCTGAGGATCTTGGCGCGCTACGTCGAAGAGCTCGGCGGTGGTCTCTTGATGACGGGCGGCAGAAGATCTTTGGGCACCGGCGGTTATTACAAGTCTCCTTTGGAAGAAACTCTTCCTGTGTCCCTTGAACTCCGAAAGGAAGCAAGGAAGCTACGCTTGGCGATTGCTTTTGTCCTCGATCGTTCTGGGTCCATGGGGATGACCGTAGGCAGCGTTACCAAGATGGACTTGGCCAATCGTGGTTGCGTGGCGGCGGCGGCCCTCCTGACAGAATTCGATGAAGCCGCTGTGAGCGCAGTCGATTCCCAGCCTCATCGTGTCGTCGCGCTCGCTCCCCTTGGAGACAAGTCTGATTTCAACGAGAAAGTGCTTGGCATAACCGCTGGAGGCGGTGGGATCTACACCTATACCGGTCTTGCAGCGGGGGCGAGAGAACTTGCGGCTTCGACGGCGGGAACACGTCACATCATTCTTTTTGCTGACGCCGCAGATGCTGAAGAACCTGGTGACTATGTCGCCTTGTTGAAGAAACTAACCGCCGCTGGGGTAACGGCAAGTGTTATCGCCTTGGGTACTGAGAAGGATCGCGATGCTGAGTTTCTTCGCGACGTAGCCAAACGAGGCAAGGGGAAAATCTACTTTACGACCGATGCAGAGGCTCTGCCTCAGCTCTTTGGCATGGAGACCATCAACATGTCCCGTGCGGCCTTCGTGGATGACAAAGTGGCCATAGACAGCCACGGTGCCTTGGCATCCATTGGCGAAAACACGTGGTCCGATTTTCCCGATGTTGGCGGCTACAATCTGACGTACGCCCGACCAAAGGCACAGGTTGGGCTTTCCACTAGGGACGAATTCAAGGCACCACTTCTTTCCTTCTGGCAGCGGGGACTGGGACGTTGCGCAGTTTTCTCTGGCGAAGCCGATGGTCTCTATAGTGGTGACTTCGGCGACTGGGAAAACTACGACACGTTTTTTGCCACGTTGAACAATTGGCTGGCGGGCGCGGCGAATCCGGATCAGTTGTCCGGGAGGGTGGAGCGTGCCGGTGACACCGTGACCGTCACTCTTGAGTTTGATCCTGAACAGCCCGAATCCTTGCCAACGACTTTGCCTTTGTTACATGTGATTCCTGCTGAGAGCGATCGACCCATCTTGGAAATCCCGATGACGTGGAAGGGACCCAACGCCATGGTAGCCACCTATCGGCTGGAGAATGATAGCATTCACTTTCACCGGATCTCCGTTGGTGATCAGCACGCCAAACTTGAGCCCGTTGCTCTGCCCTACAATCCTGAATTCGTCAGTCGAGTTGGGAAACCAAGTGGGCGCACGACCATGTCTCTTCTGGCTGAACGCAGTGGCGGGCAAGAGCGCACCATCGTGGATAGTGCTCTGTACGATACGCCGCACGTTCGCATGCAGATTCGCTCACTGTCACTGCCATTGACCGTGCTATTCTTGCTTCTTGTCTTGTGGGAAATCGCCGCGCGGCGATTAGGTCTTGGCGCGTTCGATTGGCGCAGCACGAAACGGCGTAAGGTTGTTCAAACTGAGAGAGCTGACTCCTTCTCTCAACCCATACCGACGCAAGTTTCATCTGAGGCAGCGATATCCCAAGCTGAAGAAGCCTCAACGGAGGCCAAGAAACTCGGCCCGCTCGGTCGTCTTAAAGAAGCCAAGCGACGTTCTCGCTAAGTTGGAAGTTCTTGGCTGACTTATCAGTTGAGAACCAATAACTTGCCTCGCTCTGAGAAGTCCTGTACGTTCTTTCCTGGCCCGCACCTCTAAGGACTATGGATTCATGACCAACAATAATTCCTCGGCGGTACTTTCAACGACAACCAAATCTCTTTGGATTCTCATCGCAGTAACAGTCTTGGTCACCTTTCTTTCAGGTTGCGGTGGCGGTGGTTCCAACAATTTATCGCCCACGGGAGATGCTGATGGTGATGGCTTGACGAATGCTCAAGAGGACAGTCTTGGAACAAGTGCCACGAATCCCGATAGCGATGGTGATCGTATCTGGGATGGTGAAGAGGTCAACATGTTTGGCACCATCCCGACCGTGGCCGATTCTGACAACGACGGCATGGATGATGGAGCGGACCCGCAACCCATGATTCCGAATCCGATTCCAGTCGACTCAACTACGGGGAATCCGCGGCAATACGCGGTCTTTACCGACAATGCCCAGGGGAATGCGCGGCAGAGAATTACGGATACGCATTTCGAAATCAACCATGTTGTTTACGCCTCACAATCGGCGGTCGGTTCACCTTTTCTGATCTACCAGACCTACCTGGCAGACAGCAACAATGATGGCAAGTACGATGAAGGTGATCTTGCGGCAAGCGCGATTGGTATCATGAATGTTGATGGGGCACGTCCTCGAATCTTGACAGACTTGGATCTGGCGACCGGTCTAGTTCTTGACAACGGTGCCGTTGATGCCACTCCTGAGCCTTCCCCCGATGGCCGTCTCATCGTCTTCGTTTCTAATCGCCAAAACACGAGTACATTCCAACTCAAACTGTATACCATGGAGATAGATGGCTCGAATCCGACAGCACTCGTCTATTCTCCTCCCAGTTCCGGTCCTGACATTACAGCCGGAGAAATCGATGCAGATCCTCATTGGGGTCCCGGAAACACACTCACTTTCAAGCGCGAGACGTTGGTCCCTTCGCCGACAGACCCGAGGTACAGTCGTGTATATACTGCGACGATTGACACCGCTAACATGACGATCTCCAACGTTGTGTTGCGGACCGACGAACCGGATACTGTGCTGGTGACAACACCTGGTGATTTCGACCCAAAGATCTCACCGGATGGATCCATGATTACCAGCTATCGCCACATCTCCGATCCGACGAATCCAGCGAGTCCTGGCGATTTTGGAGACTATGACTTTTGGGTTGGCCAATTCAGTGCACCCAATCAACCAGCGACGGCGTCGATTACTTTTCTCGATGTTGATCCAACGACGATCAACCTGTTTCCCCGCTGGAACCTCGGCAGTGACAAAATAGCGGTCTGGCGCTCAACACCTGGCTTGACACCCGATCCCATCGACATCGTCGTTTTTGACCTCAGTGTTCAAATGTCTCCTTTTTCCGTCACCATCTCTAATCAAGTCAACATCACACAAGGGGGCGGTTGGATCGAGACCATGCCTTCCTGGAATACGGACCCAAGTCAGCCCGACACATTGATTTACTCGGCATCAAGGTAGCGACGTTTTTGAACCGGTCCCGGCTGTTGGGCGACGTATGGGCTCACGCGCTGCGCAACGGATTGTCGCCGCAAGGGGATATCGCGTGTCTTTGAGGCCACAGCTCACATTATTCAACCTTGCGGCCAAGGGCAGCGCATAGTGTCCGATCTCGTCGTCATTCCTCGATGTCGAACGATCTGCGCCCCCTTTGAGCATTCACAGGGAACTGTCGATGAGTCGAAGAAAGAGCCTCTGGGTTCAATTCGTAACGGCTACGCAACTTTGTGACCGCAAGTGACCACAATTTGATGAACAAGGTGGGCTAAATTCGAATACAAACTGGAACGATTGAAGATGCACCTCTATGATCACAGACTGGACTCTGGTGGTTCTATTTAGAAAATAGGTGATGCTCATGCGTTCCACAATTTTTCTTGTCGTCCTTCTTGCCCTCTTGCTGGGGCGCGTAGAAGCGCAGAGTTTCAACTTTTCGGGATTTAGCGGGAATGAACCCGTGGTCTTGAATGGGCAAGCAGCGCTCGTTGGAAGTGCCATGCGGCTGACGCAGGATGTCGCGTTCGCGAAGGGGTCGATGTTTCATCAAAACCAGCTTTCAGTCGCAAGTGGATTCGACACGACCCTTACGATCAATATCCCTCATTTTACTACGTCCGGTGCCGACGGAATCGCCTTTGTTATTCACAACGATCCCCGGGGTAGCGCTTTCTTGGGCGATTTTGGTTCTGCCATGGGATATGGCCACTTGCCGGGAAACCCGGTATCAAATGCGATTTCGAACGCCTTGGTTTTTGAGTTTGACACCTTCCAGAATTCATTCAACGGCTTTTCTGATGTATCCGGAAACGAGATCAGCATTCACACCAATGGCACAAACGTGGCTACGCAAGGAGAAGACCAGTCTCTGTTCCGTTTTCCAGCGACTCTCCTTAGCGACGGACAAGATCATACTCTCCGTGTCCTGTACACCCCTGGAACATTGAGCATATTTTTCGACGGGGCTGTTAATCCGACAGTCAGCATTCCCTATGACTTCGCCACTGGCGGCACGCACATTCTGACCGGCAACACTGTTGGTGGGCTTTCGCTTGCCAATGGCAAAGCTTGGGTCGGCTTTACTTCATCCACTAGTCTCGATTTTGAAGCCCATGAAGTTGTCTCGTGGAGTTTCGATTCGGTTCCCACGCTCGCTGATGACGTCGAGCTCGCTCGCATAAGCTCGCCTGCTGGCGCTGCCACTGATTGCTCCTCATTGACCTCTTCGGAAGTTGTAAAGCTGTCAATCCGCAATTCGGGCGTGAATGCGATCGCTGCTGGGACATTGCTTACCGTTTCCTACAAGGTCGATAGCAACGCACCCGTCTTTGAGTCTATTGCCCTAACAAGCCCCTTGGTCCCTGGCGGGATTCTCCCCTATTCGTTTGCAACTCAGGTGGATCTTTCGGCTGTGGGCAACCACACGATCGCGGCGACGGTTGTCTATGCCCTCGATCTGAATCTAAGCAACAACTCCCTAAGCAAGCCTGTTTCGAGCGGTGGGCAGCTCAGGATCACGTCTTATCCTTTCGCCGAGGATTTTGTGACTATCGGCGCCAACGGAAACACACGGCCCCCTCTTGGTTTCGTAAACGAGAGGACGGACGCCGTTGGCATCAACGCCGACTGGATTTTTCGCAACGACGCCACTCTCACGGTCGGTACAGGGCCTGTAGCAGATCATACAACAGGGGTTGCTGGCATGGGCGGCTATGCCCATGTGGACGACAACAGCTCTCATGCTGCTATCAACTTGCGCTCACCTTGTTTTGACTTGAATGGCCTGGCAAATCCGAGCTTGAGTTTCTACCTCTATTCATACGACTCAACAGGTATTCTCAATCCGAATTTGATTTCATTGGATGTCATTAGCTATCCGAGTGGCGCCATGACGACCGATGTTTTCGGGCCTCAAGGGCAAACTGGGCCGAGCTGGACGTTACAAAATGTAGATTTGAGTCCATTTGCTGGCCAGGTCATCCAGTTGATATTTAGAGGCGAAACCGTAAGCAACGCTGGAAACAGCCATGACGTTGCTATCGATGACGTTGCTGTCTTTGACTTGCTGCCGACACTTGGTCAAGCTCCCCAGCCCGGTCTTGCAGTTCTTGACCTCAATGCGCCCAGGAATGCCAATGGAGTTCCACTCTCTTTCGCCGCCAATGGACCCTATTTCTCAAGCGTTAGTGCGGGCGACATATTGAACTTCAAGATGAAGGGTGGGGCAATGCAGCCCATCATCCTCTTCGCAGGCCCTCTCAATCCAGGTGTCGCGTCCTTTGCGGGGATCGGGAGCATTGACGTGGGCGGGCCCATTGATCCGCTAACCGGGATCCCAACGTTCTTGACTATTCTTGCGGATGGCACGACTTTGGGTGGCTTCAATCCCTTCTTCGTCATTGCGGCGAGCGGGAGTACTCAAGTAGGGTTCTCTGTCCCAAACTTGCCGCCTGGTGTCCTTGGGACCTTTCAGTGTGCCGTCTACTCCTCGACAACGTCAGGCATCTCTCTTACGAACGCTGTGCAAGTCACTGTTCAATAATATTTGATCGTGGAAAAAGGATGACCTGACCACGAGGCGTTCCCATGGAACAAGCACAAGACAATAGGCTGGGAACATGGGTAGTCACCATCGCAAGGAGTTGATTCAGCTCTGTCGAAATGCCGATTTCGAATCTGCAGCGGACTTGATCAATGAGACACCCTCCGTTTTGAATGAACAATGTGGGGCCGGCGAGACGCCACTTTTCTGGCTGGCAGTCGAAAACGAGATCCGCTCTGTTCGGTTTTTGCATGGTAAGGGTGCTGACATCAACGCTGTGGACTGCGGTGGCTATACACCCATGATGGTGACTGCCCAGCTAGGCCATTTTGAGCTATCTCGCCTTTTTCTTGACTGGGGCGCAACTACTCTCGCCCTAAATAGTGATGAAGATGACATTCTTTGCATTCTCGAAAATGGGCCGATTCACTCTTCTGGCCAGCCGCCGAGCAAGGTGGAAGGGCAAGGGCCCCTTAGTTTCGCTGAAGAACAACTCCCTGGCGTAGGAAATCTCAGAGAGTCGCTTGAGCACTACGCCGCCTTGCGGAAAAGGGAGCTCGCTCGGATGAGACTTACTGAGAGTATTCGGCGAGAAAGTCTGGAGAAACGTCGAGAATTCAGCGTCCTCGTCCGCAAGCGATGGGAGCAAGAAGTCACTGACGCAACTTGGCCATGGCGAGCACCGTCCGAGGACGACGAAGCAACAAGGCCTTTCATTCGCTACTGCCTCTCTGCAATCCAGGTTGATGCACACAGGCATGGCATATCAAGGGCTATAGGTGAGGCGAGGTTGCTGGGCTTGGAATTAGACATCGAGCGAGCTTCTCTCACAGCGCGTGCGACTTTGCTGGATGCGCAAGGTATCTCAAATCTTGTGGTTTTTGATGGCGTCGAAACTGATCTCGATTCTCTCGAGATCGCTGAGATTGTGACGATGAAGCGCCCGGTTTTCATTCTCGACTGCCGGTGGTTTGGGTATGGTTCGCGCGTGTCGCTCTATTTCTTGACATCTGATCGCCGCGACTCGTTCTTTCCGGAATGGATTTTGTCCGCCGACACCGTCAAATGATCCGAGATATGGCGCCGCATCTCATATTTTTGTCGCCCAATGCAGCAGTTTTTTGTTCGTTCTCTTCGGCGCGCGTTTCTTGAGAAACCGTCGGGATCAAGCCCTGAATACACATCCACCAAGGCCCCATATAGGACAGCTTTGTGCTTCAATAAGGGCCACTTTGCTTGGCGAATCTTGGCCTCTATTCTTGTTGCTTTCTTCCTCTCAAAAGGTGCAAATGGAAAGACGAGCACCGCGAATTCCTTGCCCGTGCTTGTTCTGAAACTGAAACGAGAGGCCCTGTCATGGAATTCTTCGCGTTTGTGATCTTCGGCGGACTTGTCGCTGGATCGATTCTTGGATCGGTTGCTTTCTTCAAGATGAAGAGTCTGAACGAAGGCCTAAGACGTCTCGAACGTCGAGTCGCAGCCTGTGCCGAGAAGATTGAGCGCTCATCAAAGCCCTTGCGCGTACCACCTCCTCTCAAACAGACACTTGGAAAGCCGGTCAAGCTCCGAGTTCCGGCGAAGCCAAAGGCGGATACACCACCTTCAGATGCTCCGATCACGCCCAAGGAAGCCCCAGGACATATCGAGGAATTAGACTCGCCCAGACCGTCTATAGTTGCCCAAGAAAAAGTCGCGAGACTTCGCCACAAGACCCGCGTCGGCAACAACAAGGAAGAGGTGAGTGGATCCAAGACAATTCCACTCAGAACTTCGCCAAGGAAACCAAAAGAACAAGCCTCACCTTCGGCTGAATCCATGGTCGGCGGGAAACTGCTCGCTTGGGCGGGGGCGCTCATTTCAATTCTTGGAGTATGTTTCTTTCTCAAACTCCTCTATGACCGCAACCTGATTGGGCCCGCTGGACGTATTGGCCTAGCCTATTTGTTTGGCACCGCTTGCCTTGTCATCGGCTTCAAGAAATCGGTGAGGAAGCACGTGGCGTTTGCCAATGTGCTCTTGGGTTTGGGTTTCTCGGTCTACTATTGCGCAGCGTTTTTTGCCTATGGCACCTTTGATCTCTGGGATTTTCGAGTTTCTTGGTTTGTAACCTCGTTGACGACGGCCCTTGCATTCGCAGTTGCGTTGCGCTTTGATGCCCAGAAACTGGGTGCATTGGCGCTCATCGGTGCATACACCTCCTTGCTTTTCTTGGAGAGTTACCAGGAATCCAGCCTCTTCGTCTTTGGCAATCTTGCTGCCCTGAACTTCTTGGTGATCTTGTTGGCGATCCGCAAATCATGGGATTTCCTGGCATTGGAATCACTCTGGGGAACTCTTCTTGTGGGTATCGCTTGGTACTTCGCCAGGGTTCCGCAGGAGGCCGTCACGGAAAGTGTCGTCGCCATCACCACTTTCGGATTCATGTTCAGTGCGTTTCCGGTCCTACGGTTGAGTCAGAATCGTCGTGATTTTTCTCTCACTGATCACTTCATTCTAGCCTTGACCGGTCTGACTACGCTTTGCGCGTTCCTTGCTGTGATCCAATTCTCTTCGAATTGGTCATCCGTCGTTGCGCTCAGCATGCAGGCTTCTGCTCTGACTGGCTTGATTTTTCTCGTGTTGCACGGTTGTGGCTCAAGAAGTGGAGCATGGCATCACCTTGTCACTCAACTTGTTGTAGTTCTGTGTTTTCTGGCCGTGGAATTCAGGATAGCTAGTGGCTTTCACCTAATGACCCAGACGTTTGCCCACGCAGCAGTCCTTCTTGGTATTGCCATCGTGGCGAGGCGAAGCAATGAGAACAAGATCTTGGGACTGACGTTTTTCCTATCGATAGCCTTGGTCTTGCAGTTGCTGAGGGACATAGGTGGAGGCAACCTTGATCTCGGCGCACCCGAGCAGGTTCGTTCTTGGACCTTTTTGCTCAACGTACGTTTTCTCCTGTGGCAAGGCGTAGTTCTTGTCTTGTTCGCTACGTCTCGACAACTACGACATCTCAAAGGAAATACCGACGCGTCTGGTTTTC
>JAJRYU010000089.1 GCA_024275615.1 Planctomycetota bacterium | reverse complement strand
TACTTGTACAAGGAAAAATCTTAGGGCTCATAAGGAGCCTCCAGGCACAATTGGGTCTTGGCATCTTGCTCATTACTCACGACAAGCGAGTTGCCACCGCCATGACCTCTCAACATGTCCAAATTCAACCCCAGTTCACGGGAGTTCGGCGCGATTTGCATGAGTGAAGCGATCCTTAGATTTGAAAACGTCTCCGTGGCCTACGAGAGCCAGGGCGGAGTCGCTGCGAAACAGGTCTTAAGAAATGTGAGTTTCACCATCGCCCCGGGAGAGTCTTTCGGGATTGCCGGAGAGACGGGGGCCGGGAAGTCGACGTTGGCGCGTGCGGCAGCAGCATTGGAGTCATTGAAAACTGGACGGATTTTCGTCGGTGACCAGTGCATTGCGGCCGCACAACAAGGCGAGGCTTTGGGCGGCGCTGCTCTGCGCAAACTACGTCCGCGATTCCAGATTCTCTTCCAAGACCCTGGCTCTTGCCTAAGCCCACGGATGACCGTGGGGTCCATTGTTGCAGAAGGTGCCTTGGCTCACAGGTTGTGGCAAAAAAGCGAAAGTAGACTTCGTGTGGCGGCGCTCCTTGAGCAAATGAATTTGTCCCCGAAAATGGCGAGCCGTTTTATCAATGAATTGTCCGGAGGTGAGCGCCGACGTGTGGCGTTTGCACGAGTTTACGCTGTCGAGCCCAGACTTCTGATCTTGGATGAGCCGACCGCGGGCCTAGATCCGCAAATTCTTGAGGATTTTTTGGCCTTGGTCTCGTCCGCGTCGGCGATTCGCCATACATCTCTGCTTGTCATCAGTCATGACCTCTTAGCCCTCAAACGCCTGACCGGGACGATGGCCATCATGCGGCAAGGTGAATTTGTTGAGATGGGGACTACGGCTGAGGTTTTCAGCCAACCTCAATGTGCTTACGCCAAAGCCTTGATCGAAGCCGGTGCGGGGGATGTCGCTTGGATTGCCGATGGGGATGCTCGTGGTCCTGGGATTCTCGATGAATAGCTGGACTTGTTCTATGTCCCGTCTATCGCGCAGAATGACACCGACCTTTGGGAAAGGATTGGATATGTTTTTGAACAGACCACAACTGTATTTGGCCTTGGTGATTCTTGCACTTCTCACGACGCTCTCGGCCTGTGGTGGGGGGAATGACCAAGGACGGTTTGCGTTCAACTTGAGCGTGATGGGATTACCGGATTCCAATACCGTTTTTGGACATTATGAAATTTGGGTTGTGGCGGGCGGCCGTGCCATTTCCGCAGGCAAGTTTATTGTCGACGGGACGGGGCCCTCAGCCACCGTAAAGAGCGTCAATGGACTGCAAATATTTGGTCCTGCTTCTGGCGCAACTTTTGGCCCATCCTCAACTCTGTTGGGTGAAGATTTTCCTTTTATCACGGCGGCGACCCACTTGTTCATAACCGTTGAGCCGGAGAACGACCTCGACCTTCTGCCAAGTTGCCAAGTGCTATTGGCCGGAGCGGTTGTTGGACGAACGGCTGCGCTTACTGCTGCAGGAACACCAGTTCCAGCCGGCTTTCCGTGCGCTCAACCGGACGGATCGGGAGGGTTCTTCATTGGGCTTGGCGACTTCTCGGGGGTTGCTGGCAGTTTTCAGATGATGTCGCCCACTGACGACATCTCCAATCCTGTCAACAACGATTTCGCTGGGGTTTGGTTTCGAACTCAGTCACCAGCTCTGGGACAAGAAGGGGTGCCCGCAGCTGATGCGCCGAGCCTCGTTCTTCCTGAACTCCAAGGCGGCTTGCGCTACGAAGCCTGGGCCACAGTTGACGGTGTTGTCAGGAGTCTGGGCCGCTTCACTTCTCCCACGGGCTCTGACAGTGACGCCATGATTGCCTTGCAACGAGGTCCCGATTCCATTGGTCCAAGATTTCCTGGAGGAGATTTTGTCACCAATTTTATCCCCACGAACCCCATCGATCCTCCGGCGCTGGATCTTGTGACCACGGCGAATTTCATGGACGGAGATTACCGGACTTTTGTCACCATTGAACCGGATATCGACAATGACACGGGGCCCTTTCAGCTTGAGGTTCTGGACGCGATCATTCCCCCTAACGCCACGTCCCAAGGTCGGAGCGTCATCAATGTGAACATGACTTCGCAGTTTGGCAATTTGCCCACGGCGATGGTGGTGATGGCCAGTACCCAAGTAACCGTCAATAATCTTCAGCTACAACAACTCAGCACTGTTGCAGCCAGTGACAGGCGCGGCCATTTTCAGCTTTGGTTGGACGATGGCGCCAGCGTCTCCTCCGCTGGTCGTTTTCTGGTGGAAGGTACCATGGTCCGTTCTTTGGACACGGGCAATATCTTTGGTGATACAACAACGGCGATATTTGATTCGTCGACAACCGGAGTGACGCCGTTTCCTGACCCTCTTACTGCGACTTCTTGTTTTATCACGTTCGAGAACGAAGGAGATATCGATGCTGTGCCGTCGAAACGTGTGATTTTGCAAGGTAACGTTAGTGGCGGAGGAGCCACACTGACCGTCGCTGGGGACACGGCCAACGGTGGGCGGGGTCTTGAGGACTTCTCCAACGCGACAGGCCTTTTTCACCTCGCAACGCCCTCCGATAACTTGTCGGGAGGAACTCTCAACGACAACATGGGAATTCAGTTTCGTCAACGGGGTGTTGTCTTGGATTTCCTCGCAGTTGGCCTGACACTACCGGTACTGCCTTCTGGATGGTGCTATGAAGGTTGGGTCGAGGACCGTTTGACCGGCCGCGTTTTCAGTACCGGAAAGTTCTTTGATGCTACTAAGCCTGACAGCGACCACAGCACGAGCGCTTCAGAGGGTACTGACATGAAATTTGCTTTGCCCGGCAAGGGTTTTCTCTTTGATGTCATGGTTGCGAGTCGCAATGCGGCACAAATGGGATCGATAACCGAGGTCTTTATCACCATCGAATCTAACCCCAACAACAGAACGGGGCCCAGTGATTTTCGCGTCCTCGAACTCGATCTGACCGGAGGCGTGACTGCCCCTTTTATCATGCAGAGTGTGTTTCCGGACAGCACCTCCTTCCGCGCCGACATGAGCTACAACGAAGTTCAGTAGCTCTAAACCAGTAGCTTTTTTGTCACCGGGCAAAGGGCTTTCGTCCGGTTGGAATTGAGCGGTATCGGTTGACCACCTTGAAAAAGGGATGCCGGCCGACCGAGTCGCGCGCTTTTTTTGTCAGTGAAAAAGGCACAACGGCGGTCGAGGAGTTGTTCATTGAGAATCTCGCCGTCGAGAGGATGCTTGTTCTCGCCAGCCAAAATGTGAATGCGGCGCACACATTCGATACCAAAATCGCAGGCGTTCACGACCACATGCAGGCGATTTGTTGTTGTTGTCTGACCATCAAGATCAGTAACAACAAGTGTGTCTGGCCCAGGTAATTCCGTCCATTCCAAATCGTTGCCGATCTTGGCCTTGAGCTTCTCGCTCCAAAGCGCTTGAGCCAAACGAAGTTCGGCATTTGCTTCGACGTTGGCGATGGCATGAATCGTCTTCCTTGCAGCGTCAAAAAAGAGGATTTCTTCCCCAGCTTCCCGTTGCAAAAGAGCATTCACATCGGTGAGCTCCTTGTGGTTGCTGCTGGCCCCATTGGCGATATTCCAGCCCTGAGGGGCAATGTCGCGTTCAAAGAGCATGAACGTCGGATTGGCCCTGTTGCCCACCGATGGCAAGACGCCGCCACTGGCGTGACGCAGCAAGAATTTGTCGAACCTGTGAGTTTGCCAAGGGAGAGTCTCATGGCCCCGTGCCGCACTGATCTTCTCTTCGATCCTTTGCCCTTCAGATAGATCCATCAACGCTGTGAGTTGGCGCTTTTCTGATGCTTGAGTCACGACTTTCATGGACGGGAGCAAGACGATCTCAAGCCGAATGCCACCGTTTGGCAAGCCGCGAAACTTCAAAGATTGACAGAGGACTTGAAGGAAGTCAACCGTCGCTGAGACGTGACTTAATTCCCCGAGGTGGTGGAGTTGTTGATCCATCAAGAGATCCTACAACATCTTCGCTATTTCAGGGTGACAAGGAAGGCCAAATGAGAAAGAGCGGTGCGGAAGACTTTCATTTTTGACTGACCTTCTTGACGCACGCTCAAGGTGCTCGGGACTTCGACAACCTTGAGATCAGCCAACAGGGCGCGCACAAGGATTTCGGCGGTAGCCAAGAAACCGTCGTGGCGGTGAGAGATTTGGTCGAGGATTTCCAAGCGATAAGCACGGAAACCACAAGTGACGCAAGTGATGTTCTTGAGTCGCTTTCCGAGTCGCAGTTTGTAGCAGTTGTGGGCCCACGAGCTGATAGAAATGCGGCCCTTGAGCGCATCGGAAACTGAACCTTCGGCATGAAAGGGCGAAGCTGTGACAACATCAGCTCCAGCGTCGATGGCATCGATGAGTCGGCCAATGTCTTCCATGGGATAGGTCATATCAGCGTCATATGTCACGGCTATACGTGCGGTGGCAAATTTTAGACCAGTACGAATCGCGCCGCCGATCCCTTCGTTGGGATTGAGGCGCAGGACTTTGACCGGAAAGACGGCGTTCTCGGCCCAGGCATGAGCGATCTCAAAGGTGCCATCGGTGGAGCCGTCGTCGACCAGGATGACCTC
>JAJRYU010000088.1 GCA_024275615.1 Planctomycetota bacterium | reverse complement strand
CGACGATCTTCAATCACGTGCTCGTCTTCTCTTTTGAGTTCTTCCGCCAAGGCGGCTGCACGCGCCTTGAGTTCGCTTGTCTTACGATTGAAGTTCTCTTGCCGGCGAACAAGGTCAATGGCTCGGTTCCTCGCTACGCGATAGAGCCATGATGTCGTCGAGCCTGGAGTACCCGTGCGACTCCAGGTCTCAAGGGCTTTTGCAAACGCATCTTGAAGAGCATCTTCCGCTAGCTCGATGTCGCCGACGTCTCCAATGAGGGCCGCCAGAAGGCGGCCCCACTCTTGGCGATGCAATTGACTGACAACGTCGGAGATTTCTGAAGAGCCGCTCAACGATCAGTGTTCGAAAACAACCAAGGGGCGAATCTCGACTCTGCCCAGTGCTGCGGATGGAATCTGCGCCGCGCATTCGATCGCTTCATCAAGGTCCTTGCAATCCAAGATGTAGAACCCGCCCAATTGTTCTTTGGTTTCAGCGAATGGTCCATCCGTCGTATTGGTCTTGCCATCGCGGACGCAGACAGTAGTCGCTGAATCGACGCTTTCCAAGGCATCTCCTTCAACAAAGACTCCGCGTTTCGTCATTGTCTCATTGAAGGCGAAATAAGCCTCTATGTGAGCACTGAACTCTGGTGTACCGTAAGACGGCTCTGCGCTTTCAGCGCTATAAATGAGCATCATATACTTCACGTCTGTCTCCCGAAAAGGCGAGCCCTATTGCTGCCACAAGTCTATGACGAATGAAGTAATTTTGTCTCGACAGAGATTTGAGAATTCGAAAAAATAAAGAAGCGGAAGGGCAATAAACCCCGCGATCAATCCCAAGGTGCTCCATTTACGAGTTTCCGTGCAATTCTCGAAAATCCTGTGAAGATGTTGGAGAAAGCAAACGACTGCTCCGAGGAGTGGGCAGAGTGACAGGGAGGATTTATGAAACGGCACTTTTTGTTGTCAATTCTCACGTTTTTGGTTCTCGCTTGCCTCTTGGTGACGAGTCCTGCTCAGTCGAAGTACATGGGAGACTTCGAATTTATCAAGAAAACCGTGGCCACGCGCGGCGCTGCAGTCAAGAGCAAGAAGATCGACTGGCGGCGTGTCTGTGATGAAATGCGGCCAGAATTCGCCCGGTGCAAGACTGATTCGGAGCACGTGGCCAACGTGATGCGTCTTTTGGCTTATCTTAGAGATAGTCACACCGGCGTTACCAGTCACAAGGTCGATGCCAAATCGATTCCTCAGTATGCCGATGGGCTTTACGGTGGGGGTCTTCGTTTCGCTTGGGGTGCTGGCCGTTTCATGCTTCAGGGAATCGCCAAAGGACATCCAAAAAAAGGAGAGCTCGCCTTGGGGTCAGCTCTTGTTGCCATTGACGGAATACCAGTTTGGCTAGCCATGGAACAAGAGAAACGGATGTTATGCCGCTATTTTGGTTCGTCCTCCGACCATTGGTTCTTTTCTTCCCTTGCAAATCGTTTGCTCCCCTTTAAGGAGAAACGCCAACTCGAAATTTCCCTCATGTCGGCTGATGGCAAGGTTCGTCAAGTCAAGGTACCTCGGTGGGGACCAGGGGGGCGGGGGTTTGACGTGGCTCGTGTCCAGTTGCCGAATAACCTCAAGTGGGGAAAGAATGCCGTCTGCACCATGTTGGTGACTCCCTGGAGCAAGAAGGTCGGTTATTTGCGCATCACTGGGTCCATGAATGAAGGGACAGTCAAGGCGGTGAACTTGGCGATGGACCAGCTTAAGGGCATCGACGCACTCTTGCTCGATTGTCGTTTCATGGGCGGAGGAAGTGATTACGCCGCTTGGAAAATCGCTGGCCGTCTCTTCAAGAAAGCGGTTGCCAATGGCAATCAAAGAAAAATCGTCCCCACCGGAACTTGGCAGTTCGACGGCCCCGTTGTCATGCTGCAAAACGAAAATGAAGTTTCTTCGGCGGAGACCTTTACTTGGGCCGTCACAGAAACAGATCGTGTCATCTCGGTGGGGAGAAAAACGGGCGGCTGGGGCATCATTCCCCGTGGTTTCTCCTGCCCATCTGGATTGGTGAGTTTTCGCTTGGGCGTCAATGACCGCGGAACACCGATTCGAGGAATTCACACTGAAGGTGTGGGGTGGCCAGCGGACATCGATGTTCCCTATGGCCCGCTATTTTGTGCCGAAGTTGACCCGGTAAGGCGTATTGGTCTTGAAGTCCTTCAACTCCTTCACGCCGGCTGCGATCGTACTCAAGTGAGGAATGCTTTTGCTGGCCTTATGCATGGTGATCTAACGAATTTCGAAAAGAAGGCCCGCCTATTTGCCAAGAAGGCAAAAACGTGGCGGCGGGCTGCCCTTGCTGACTTGGTGAAAAGAGATCTCTCACGGACACTCGACCTTGAGATCGCCTTGCTGCAGAAAAAAGGCACTATTCTCCCAGAGCTTGTCGCTTCAAAGAGGCGACTCCTGCGTCTTACCGAAAGAGCAAAAGCAGCCAAACTGACCAAGAAAATCAAGATTTTGAAGACCGCTCATATGAAGCTCAAGAAAGAGCGCATGGCGCAACTTGAATTCTTCAAGATTGTTGATTTCAAGCTACAGGCGCCCAAGCCCCGGCTGAAACCTTACTTCAAGAAACACGGGAAAACGAGGTTCGCGAGATGGGCCAAGAAAAAACTATAGCGGGGAGCTAGCGGAGGGCTTTCTCCAAGACCGAATCCGATCGACCCAACCAGTCGTCAAGATGAGGAGCAGCTCTCACATCGGGTTGGATTCCTTGGCCATCATAGAGCTGGCCCAGGGGTTGAAAGGAAGCCATGCTTGACAGTCGGACGCGAATCTTCGACCAGGCAAGTTGAGTTTCAAGAGAACGTCCGCTCCCACCTCCTGTGGCTGTACCCATGATGGTCACACCCTTTTGCCCCTTGAAGGCAGCAACAAAAATGTCGGTTGCCGAAAAGCACCCTTCATTTATCAGGACAACAACGGGGGACTTGTAATGGAAGGCCCGTGGATTCGATTTGGCGTCGATCAACATGTAATGCCAAGTGCTGAATTCCTGAGGATTGACCTGCCACGCAGGACGAAAGCTCTTGGCAAACCTGATGATTGCTTCCCGTTCGTTCTTGTTCCATCTTGTTGACAAGAGCGGGTAGAGGAAGCGATTGGCCAAGTAGCCTTCTGGTCGCCCAGCTAGGATGCCTTGTGGTAGTCGATAGCGTGCCACATTGCAGACCTTGGGACTTGCTTTTGGATCAAGAAAATAGGGAAGAAGGGTTCGTAGCGCCATACGACTGCCGCCACCATTGTTGCGCACATCGATGATGAGTCCACGTGTTTCCTTGAAACTTTGCATGGCAAGATCGAGGGCGTCCAAGAAACTCTTCTTGGAGCGCATGTTGGCAAGGCGAATGTAACCCAGATTCCCCTTGAGTTTCTGGGTCTGCTTAGAAAGGACCAATCTTGGGAAGGTAGGCCGAGACACAAGGGTTATTTCTTTCTTACTTTCCTCTCCTTTTTTGTTTCTGAATACGAAGGTAATGGACTTGGCGCATTCAAGTCCCATCCCTTGGGCAACGTAGTCAATAAACGACAAAGTCCGCAGGGCATTGAGGCGATTGAATTGGCGAGATCCTTGAGCTGTGTTTGCCGCCGCTTTTTCAAGCCAATCAGAAATCGGACGCCCCGCTATTGCCGCGACATAGGGGAAGTCTGAGTCGATCAATCGATTGTTGCTATCCAGGGCTACAACGTTCTTGCCAACGTCGACAAACCCAAACGGTGTACAGCGTCGTGGTAGCAGCGCAAAAACGCCGCGGGCACGGGCATGGCCATCACCAAATTTGCCGATCAGCTTTCGAAGCTGAATGTGAAAGTCAGCAAGAGAGGCGCCGTTTCTGCCAGCGAATCGAATCGCATCGAGCATCTTTTTGTAGTCGATACCTCTCAGGCGCGCGTAGGAGAATTCATTCTCAATGAGGTACTCGAGTTGGTCCAGATCTTCGGCAATCATGGAAGATGTCAGGCGGCGGGTCTTGATGCTGTTCTTGTAAGTGAGGATGAGATCTGCGTATTTCGCCGGCTCTGACGCGGTGTGTTTGCGTTTGATCCGTTTGACCGCTAAGGAGGACTTTTCTTGTGCTGGAGCTGTCGCCCGGGGTCTGGCCAGAAGAACGATGCGTCGTTTTTCTTCGGTCATGGGGACAGCGTGTTTTTCGACGGTTTTTCCTGTCCTAAGGTCCTTCAAACTGAGATCGACGAGTCGGCTCGGTTTGTGGCCCATTTCCGTGAGCAGTTGGACGATGTCCTCACAGAATCTCTTGTCCCATTTCCGCCCATGTTCTTTCTTGGCGTGGAAGAGAATTTCAGCGACAGCAATACCATTGATCTTGATCGATTCGTACCAGGTGTCGGAAATCTTGACTTGAGGGGTTTCACCTTGCCAACGAACCATGTCGAAGGGCGACAGCTTCTCATAGCGTTGGGCTATGGTGGATGTCGCCATGAGCACGACAGAAAACAAAGAGAGCCAATAGTGTTTCATTTGATTTCCTAGCTCGAACTTCTTCGAATTGCAAGATACACCAACACCGACCTAGGCACTCTTCAAGAGGCATGGAGGAATATTTTCAACGGGCACGACATGAACGGCAGCGAAGGCGCGCGGCCGCTCGAGAAAAAAGACCAAGACTGCTGTGAGAGGGCCAGCGATGAGAATCGCCATGGCCCAGGAGTTGGCGGTCCAAAGGGAGGCCTTGATCCGCAAAAGACGCCGCCTTTGGTGCCAAGCTATCAGGACTGTGAAGGCCAAATTGGCCAAGAGAATCCATGGATAACGGCCATTCAGAAAAAGCGCGCTTCTCGTCAGGCTGTCACTACGAAACTCAGGGGCATCGTCGTGAAAGAAACCTGCGATGTTGTTCCACCCAGGTTTCAGCGTGGTGGTCAGAATCAGCAGACCTGCGTAGAGTTTTTCTTCTGTTGTCCTTGGAGCAAAACGGAATGTGGTTGCTACGTCAGGGCGTGAACCCTTGGCTGTTATTTCCGGCGTGAGAGGGTCCCAGTGGGTGAGTTCTTCCCGCCACGGACCGATCTTATCGATTGTCGGCTCTCGGTGATTCACCTGTTCGGAACGAGTGATGATACTTGGGTCGGGAGGAAAAGGAACAAAGGTGTTGCCTTTGAGTTGGTAGATTTCATGATCCCCTCCCATGACCAAGATCAGATCTAAGCCGTTCTTGTCAGATCGTCGGATCACTTCATCGCCGTACCCATATCCTGATCCCGGTTCTAGCAAGTTCCAGGAATATCCTCCATCAGGGAGGACAAGTTTTACGAAGTCGCCGGGTTTCCTGCGGCGCTTGATCCACGGCGTTGAGTCGGCGTAGTCAACAAGGAGGAGTGCATAGGCAGATCCCAAGTTGGGGTAGTGGGGCCTCGCCAATTTGAATCTCTCCCCACCTTGTTTCTTGCTACTTAGGATAGATGGACTCGTTCCTTGGCTCATGAAGTTGCTTACAAGGTATTCGAAGACCTGCCCTTCGTCGTCGTTGACATAGGCTTCTTGGTTGGTGCTTGGGAGCTCTATCCAGCGATCCCCGATGCCTAACTCGGGAGCAATGGAAACGAAAAAGTATTGATCGGGGGTTGGCGTGAATGTTTGCTTCAAGTGTCGCATGGCTCCATCGTCGGCATAGTACCTAGCCTTGGAGTTGATGATCCTTGGTTGAACGACGTGGTTGGCATCGACGGCGTGCAAGTTTTGGTAGCCATCAAGAGTGTTGCTTGGCATCCATTTGGACAAGGAAAAGGAACCATCGGACAATCTGGCGACTTGTGGCGAAGCAGAGCGGAGGGACCACTGCGCGCTCGATCCCAGGGTGGAGAATCCGAAACTCCCCGTGATCGTCAGGCAAATTGTGAGAAGTGCAATGTTGAGAATGGCGATCTTGGTGGGCTGAGGCCGGTCAGCATCCCGGGCATTTCTTTCATTCAGAGAAGCGATCCAAGCCAGAAGAGCAGCGAAGATGATTTGCCATGTGGCGAAATAAGGCAGGGAAGTCCGAGACAGGCCGAGAATAGAAAAGAAGACGAAGATCAAAAGAGGAACAAGCACGATGGTGCCCTGGAGGAACCTGAGGAAGATGTTGCCTCGGGCGGTGCCGGTAAAGTAACCCAAGGCGAAACTCGGGAGCATGACGGTTGCCATGGACGCGTAATTGAGGAGGCGGCCATAATCGGCGATGCTGCGGTTCTCGCTGAATTTCATTGGCCAGATGGTGATAATGACGAAGGGGAGAGCAAACCAGATGATCATCATGATCAAGGCCCAAAAGCTCTTGACCCAAAACACCTTCTTGCGGCTGATAGGGCGATGCAATAGGTAGTCTCTGGTACCAAAGACCTCATCCCGCAGGGCAGCAAAGAGCCCGGCCAGCAGAGCAAGAATTGACCAAGTCAAAAGGAGAGCAACGTTGAGGTTGCCATCGTGAGTGATCCACGTGCGGACAAAGCCGTAGTTGATCAAGACCACGCTGAGAGTGACCACACCTGTGAGTGTTGCGATACTGAGCCAATCGAAATCTTTTCTGAGCAGGCTTAACATGAAACGCCCTCCAAGCTGAGTGACTGATGGGCGGCCGTGGCTTCGTTACGGGTGACGAGATCCAAGAAAAGATCCTCCAAGGATGGGGCCTGGCCGATCTCGACGTGAGCGCCTCCGGATTTCAGTTGGAGCACTTTGGCCTCGTCCAAATCAAGCATGGTGAGCTCAAACATGTTTCGGCGACGTCGGCAACGCAATGTGCCTGGAACGTCAGGGGGAAGCGCCGAGGAACCTTGGGTAGCGCGCCAAGAGCAGCGGACGATTCTACGTTTGATATCATCCATGGTGGCATCAACGAGCATGTGCCCGTCATGAATGATGCCGATGCGGTCAGCCATGCGTTCTACATCGGTCAGGATGTGAGAAGAGAACAACACACTGGCCCCTTGGTCGGCTAAGAGGTCGATCATGACATCGAGAAACTCCCGACGCATGACCACGTCAAGCCCCATCGCGGGATCATCAAAGACTAAGAGTTCTGGACGACTTGAAGCGGCGGCAATCAAGGCCACTTGGGCACGTTGACCCCGTGACAGGCGCAACATGGCTCGGTTTGTTGGCAGGTTGCAGCGTTTGACCGCTGCCATGGCATATTCTTTGTCGAATTGAGGGCGTGTGGCTTTTTCGAATTCCATGATCCCTTCGGCAGTCATGGTCTGATAGAGCTTGTGACCTTCGGCGACGTAACCGATGCGACCTCGATCCTTGGGTGAGAGATTTCTGCTGTCTTGACCGAGCACGTAGCAGGTTCCGTGATGGGGAGAAAGGAAACCCATGGCCAGACGCAAAGCCGTGGTCTTGCCAGCACCGTTTCTTCCTAAAAGGGCGTAGACCTGCCCCGGCTGGACGTCGAAGGAAAGTCCCTTAAGGACTTCCTTCGACGCAAACCTCCGATACACGTGATGAAATGAAATGGCAGAGTTTGTCATTTCTTGCTTCCTTTCCTCTCAAATCGAACCTGCTTCAAGCCTTGGTTCATCGCTCTTTTGATTGCTTCTTTGGTGAAACCCAAGTGGAAGGCCTCGGTGACGGCTCGTTCCATGAGGGCATGCAGTTGTTTGTCCCGTTCATCGTCGGAAAGGGCGTTCGTCGTGTCAGTGATAAAGCACCCAGCACCTTGGCGTCTGACAATGACACCGTCGTTCTCCAGGCTCTGATAAGAGCGGACGACCGTATTGGGGTTGACGGATATCTCCCTTGCCAGTTCCCTTACACTCGGCAAACGGTCGCCAGCGCACATGTCGCCCCGAGCCACCGCTCCCTTCACTTGGAAGACGATCTGTTCGTAGATGGGGTCAGCGGATTGTGGGTCGATGTGGATCAGCATTTACAGCCTCGCCGGGGTTTCGCCATTACTGTACTAAGTGATATGGTACAGTGGAAACACTTGCAAGCTGTTTTTTTCAAAAAGATGGCGTCAAGCGATCTGAACTTCAAGAACGCCTGACGCCGTGTTGGTTTCTATTGACCGCCGCTGATCGTTGTGCGCAATGTACCATTAGCGCCTACGGCAAGGCCCGTTTGGGAATCACTAAATGAAATCGCCTTAAGGTTGCCCGTTGTCATGCTTGATTGTGGGCTCCAATTGAATCCTCCGTCGGACGTTCCAAGTATCAGGCCGCCATCACCCACGACGAATGCACTGGCAGGATCAGACCCTACGGCAACACCTCTAAGGACCACAGTGGTTCCCGAGGTTTGAGGGGTCCAGCTGACACCGCTGTTGATCGTCTTTAGGATGGTCCCGTTGGCGCCGACTGCGAAACCCACCGCTGATGATTGCATCTTGATCGCATAGAGATCTGCCGTTGTGCCGGAGGTTTGCGGCAGCCAAGTTGTGCCGCCGTTCGTGGTTTTCAAGATCGTGCCGCCATCACCGACGACGATGACGAAGTTGCTTTGGATGGCGGTGACTCCTCTCAGCGTGACCGCCGTGCCCGACTGTTGAGAGTTCCAGTTTAGCAGGTCAGGGGACTTTAAGATCGTGCCGCCACCACCGACGGCGTAGGATCTTGCCGTGACACCAATCGGTTCCAAACCGGAATCGACTGCAAAGAGATCTTGAATGGTGCCGCTGCCGACCAAGATCCAACCGGCCGAAAAAAAGTTGTGTATCGCGATAACACCGTTATCGCCCACGGCGACTGCTTGATTCACGTGGCGACTCACGCCATGTA
Organism: Planctomycetota bacterium; assembly: GCA_024275615.1. Classification (GTDB taxonomy): domain Bacteria; phylum Planctomycetota; family DRQF01; genus S139-23. The sequence continues at coordinate 1,374 of JAJRYU010000088.1, read as the reverse complement.
GGTTTTGGACAGTAACAGAGGGGGCGAGCATCCAATCTGGGTTGCTCGTGTGCCGCGATAGGATTGTTCCTTGATCGCCGACGGCAAAATGAAAAGGAGACGGCTCGGCGAAGGCACCGTTTAGGTCTTGAGTCGTTCCTGACGCAGTCGGATTCCAAGGGAAAGGGTCATCGTTGGTGATGGTCAAGGTTGCCACCGCCGGTGTGCTCAAGACTCCGGGAAACGCGGGGAGTTCTTGGAGTGAGAGATTAACAGTTTCATCAGCTTCGGGGATAACGTCATTAATAAGGGGAACGAGGAAAATCTTGGGATCTGCGTCTCCATCTGGCCAGGAAAGCGTTCCCGTCGTTTGGACGTAGTCGGCCCCTGGAGTCGCTGTGCCTTCAGCTGTGCTGAACGCCACGGAGAGCGGTCCCATACTCCCGGTTTGACGCATGACAGTAATGACCGCAACGAAGGCGCCTTCGCTGACGACAAAGTCATTGGCGGCAAAAGCCAGCGTGCCCGGTACAAGAGAATTGCCATCGAGGACGTTGAGGGTTGCTGAGCTATTGTTGCCGATGATGACATTGCCGTTGGGATTGGTCAGCTGCAGGTTAATCGTCTCAGTTGGTTCTAAGAGCGCGTCCGAGGAGAGATTGAAACTGACGGCCTTGGGGCCGGTCTCACCGTTCGCCCAAGACAATGTAAGGCCAGCCACGGGATCATAACCAGCCGGTCGGTCATAGTCATCAGGGAATGTGGCGGTCCCAGTTCCTTGATCGATGAGAAGAACAGAGACCGGCCCGCTACTCCCAAGGCTACGCACGACAATAGCACTCACAGTCGTCCCTTCGACGGCAGTCGCCGTCGTGAACAGGAAGTTCAATTCGCCGCCGACGTCGTTGTCGATAATGTCAATCGTCGTTGAATCGGACGTGCGAATCGCAGGGGCACCGGCAACGTTATTGAACTCGATCACAACATCTTCGGTGCCTTCGACATCAGAATCGTCGATCAATGTAAGGGGCAGAGTTTTGCTTTCATTCTCGCCATCCAGCCAAGTGATTGACGTCGTTGGTAGCATGAAGTCAGAACCGTCAGCAGCCGTTCCCCCTGTGGCTGCGAGTTCTGCTGACACCGTGCCCAACGATCCACCCGTGCGCGATACTTCGATAGCAACCTGTCCGTCTCCTTCGTCGACCGTCTTAGACGTGACTGAGAATTGCAGGACGCCCTGAGGTGGTGCATCGGCGTCGTCAATTTCAAGTTGGAGGGACGTTTCGGCACCCAAAGTTGTTCCGACCATATCAACGACCAAGCTGAGTAGGATTGTTTCAGTCCCTTCGATTAAGCCATCGTTCTGTATCGTGCCGAGGGCGAATTGGATGGTGT
>JAJRYU010000087.1 GCA_024275615.1 Planctomycetota bacterium | reverse complement strand
CGCAGAGAGACTCCATCAAGAATCAGCACCGCTTTGCCGCTCTGAATGCGGCTCCAGAATTCAATGACACTTTGACTGGTCTTGGGAATGCTGGTTTCAAACTGCTTCCACAAATCCCAGCAGGAGCCGGAAAGCGTGTTTTCGAGTTCGGTAATTCCGCGATCTCGTTCGACCAATTCGGCATCGGCAACAGCGGGGGCTATCGGCGCAGAGAAGGTTTGCCAGAGGTGATCGGCAATGTCCGTCCACGCCTGTTTGGGTGGACTGCTGGTAAGCGAATCAAGGAGATCGGCAGTGAATGATGACATTAGCTGCCTTTCTCCTGCTTGGTGTTCTCTTCTTTCTCAAGCTCCAATCCGTAGGTCACGCCATCGGGCAGGTGTTTGATAAGCGACTGAAGTTGTGCTCCCGTCATCTTACCAACTTTCAGATTCACATTGGTGACACCGGTGGCCGAACCAATGCCCCACGATTCCACTTGCCCCAAGAGGTTAAGGCCGGAGGTCGCGGGTGCCGAGCAAGCCTTGGTTGACGCGGAAGATTCACTTGATCCACCGAATAGATTGTCGGCAACACCGTCTCCCGTTGATGTTCCGCCGGACGAAGCGTCATCCGGGTTTTCGTGACCTTCTTGCGTGCCGCCCGATTCGCCGCCGCCGAACAGTCCGCCATCGATCTGATCTCCTGTTGTCGTACTGGTCGTGCCGCCACTGACTGAGACGGCGTCGGGAAGCAGCATGATGGTCTCTTCGAGATGTTTGCCGGTGCCGAGCTTGCCTTTCATCCGGTGCCATGCGGCATCGGCATCTTCACCCGGCTTCGCTTGTAGCAAATCGCTTCCGCGCACATTGATGGCAATTTGCCCTTCGGCACACATCCGAATCACCCGCTCTTTGACAGCAATCTCGCCCAACCATGGAATGCAAGGTTTACCACCCGGTCGCGGTTCTTGCAGGTCTTTGAGCAACTTGCCAACCGATTCTGATTTCCCGGCAAGCATCAGGGTGTATTCTTCGAATTCCTCGGGAATGAAGACTTCTTCTTGCATGATACGATCGACAGCATCGGGAATCTGGCTGCCCTGAGCGTCATGTTTCTGTTCCTCGAACAGACACTTGGCGGGTTCGGCGTAGTTCCATTCTCCAAGCACCGCGAAACGGTCGAAGCGACTCTTGAGCTTAGGGATCAACTCGTCTCTGCGAAATGAACGTTCGAGTTCGCCGTAGACTTTCTCCGTAGTCTTCCATTGCATGGCCAGATAGACCGCCCGAGCCAAGACGATCAGTTCCTTGTCGAAGTAGACATTACCAGATCCCTTCTGAGGCAGGAGGAACCGAATCGTGTTACGTCGTTCCTGCATGTGATCCGCGAGCCATTTGCCGAATACCGATTCGAGCTTGTCGGGGTAATCGGGCACGACAACAAGCGGCAATCTTCCGTCCCATGTTTTGGGCTGTTCTTTCTCATCGAACTCCGACCACGGATCGATTTGCCATTTCTTTTTGAGAACGACGACACGGTGCTTCTGAGAAACGTCTTCTGCTCCGCCAATGACAGAACGAATCTCCTTTGCCAAATGCTCGATGTCCTCTCCGTTCGGAAAGAGCTTGTCGTTCTTGGCATGGGCAAGCAGTTTTGAACGAGCGTTCTCATCTCGTTTGAAAACAAGGCGGCTGCCGACTTGATGGATATTGAAGCTGTTGTCGACGATGGTCGCCAACTCGACTTCAAACTGATTGTCATCGACTGGCTTCGTCCCGGTGATGTCGATTTGAATATCCGTTGGCTCCGCTCCGGCCATTTGGTCAACAGTGAGAGACCGTAGCCAAAGGGAACTGATAATTTCTTCGGCGTGCGGAATCGTCGTCTTGGCATTTGGGACGGCGTCTTCAACGGCCTGCAAATTTCGCTGTGCCCTTTCGCGTAGGTCTTTGTGCAACTGGTTGGCAACCGAATCGAGTAACGATGCGACTCCGCTCTTCTCATTGGTGAGCGAGAAGTCTGATGCCGTGATGATCGGGTCATTGGCGTCGTGCGTCTTGAACAGATCAACCAGAATCTTGATCAGGTCACGGGTTTCTTGGGCGTCGGTTGCGATAAGTACCTGATCATCGAGCAGCTTCAACAAGTGTGGAGCGTATGGCCAAGATTCGGTGAAGTCTTCCGTTTGCTTGTCTTGTTCCTGCGATGGAGTTTTGCAAAGACGAAAGTACTCGCTGACGTGCGTCTTCGTTGCCTTTGTGATGCCTGCTGTGGGCACTTGCATCCGGTTTTCAAAGATACGGTAAAGCAGAAGCCGTTGGCGGTCTCGCTTGGCATACGGGCCTTTGAAATCGACATCGACCGGATTGACTCGGCGAATCTGTTGGTAGGCGTCCGAGTTTCCTTCTCGCACAGAGACGACTAGCACCAGAAGCTCGGGGTTCTTTTGGGCAATCTCGGAAAGGATCTGAATAAAGTTGAACGCCCAATTGCGAGTCTTTTGTTTTGCGTTGTTGCTCAGCCCCTCGAACCATGTCTGAAACTCGTCGAGAATCAACACAGTCGGCTGTTCCGTAAACATTTCCATCATCAGGTCGTAGCTGGGCACGTCAGTTTTCTTGTCGCCCATGCCAGACCATTTGGCTTCATACCATTGGCCCTTGGGGTGAAGCTGAAACAGGATGTCCCAAAGAAACTTGTGTCGCTGAAGATGCATGCTCTCGGCAATGACGTGGCAGTCGTCTCGCAGCTTGAGATCGGCAATCTTCGGGTTCTTCAGGTGATCTGCCCATTCCTTCAACCACGCTTTCCCCGCACTGACGTCTTGGCACAAATGGTATCTTCTTAAACGCTAGCGGGCGGTTGTCGCTGCTTGGCTGGCGGTTGTGATGACGGTGGCGAGAGAGGGGAGTTCAAAACGCTGCCGGAGTCGGTCGCGGAAGTAGGCGTATGCACTCACGCCATG
>JAJRYU010000086.1 GCA_024275615.1 Planctomycetota bacterium | reverse complement strand
AATGGCCTGGCCACCCTACGTTACACGCTCTCGGCAAAAGCGGCCAAGTCGCGCTCAATCGCCGCCAGACGCTAAATCCGGCTATTTCCTTGCACGACGTTTGCGGTGAAACTCTCTCAGTTCCTGATATCTCGATGCCGCAAGAACGTCGGCGACTCGGAATTTACCGATCCCCTCCACTTCGATAATGCGGTCATAATCATTCTTCATGAGATCTATGATCACCTGATTGTCGTTTGCATTCTTCCCTTTCAAGCCCAGCAAGCTCGAAACGGAAACGTCCTTCTTTTCGAGATGCTCAGTCAGCTTCTCAAGCCGTTTTGGTGGCTCATACTTGCCGGTGCTCCATGTGGCGTAAATCTTCAGTCGTACGACCTTGTCGCGTCCTACGGTGTAAGAATCGCCGCCCATTCCCGGATTGTTGTCGTAATTCATCAATCCGACATGAATCTGTTCTCCGTCAGGAAGTCCCGTTAGCGTTACAAATGGCTTTTCCATGCGTGTAACACCTATCAGCCCCGATATAAAACCTGGCCCCCAGCCGACGGGCCCGAGAACCGCATCGCCAATTTGCGGTTTTTGGCTGATGAGCAAAAAATTATGTGGTGCCTCTGGGTCGGTAACGATCTTGAGTTCTTCATTGCCGAGCTTCCGAGTTTTGATTTGAGTAACATCGTTCGCTTTGACAGAGACCTTTTCAGAAATGCCGTGAAGTACCAAAACGGTGCCCGGCTCGCCTTGAAATAACGGCATTCCTTTGGCTCCCTTCCACGACTGCGCCACGAGGCGGTATTTGCCAATTGGCACGTCGTCGAATTCAAAGCGACCTTGTTTGTCCGAGACGGCAAACCAAAAATGCTTCATGCCTTCCATAAGACGGTCAGAATCTAGCTCTCGCTTTGTCGTCGTCAGAATTGGCATACCACTAACCGCATCGCAAATAAACACGGTCGCATTTTCGACCGGTTCTGGACGACCCGCCTCGTTTGCAATCTGACCACGGATACTACCGGTCTCGACTGCGGATGGTTCGCGCTGCTCAGCCAGGAGGGAGACCGCCAACACAAACGAAAAACAAAGGACTACGGCGTAATAAATGATTCGCATGATATCCATCCTTATAAAAAGCGAGAAATCACGGTGCGTTGAAAAACTACTCGTCTCACACGCTCTCGGCAAAAGCGGCCAAGTCTTTTTCTATCGCCGCCAGACGCTCGGCCGTCTCGGTCTTGGTCGTTTCGAGGTCGGCGAGTTGCTCGGCCGGTGTGAAGGCGAACATGTAGAATTTCACTTTGGGCTCGGTGCCTGATGGACGAACGGCGATGTAGTTGCCTTCGGCTGCCAGGTCGAGAATGACCATGTCGCCGCTTAGGGCCGCCACAGCGGCCGCGTAGGGCGAGCGGGATGGCAAAAAGGCCAAGACGGAAGTCTCGGCAGAAACGAGAGGTTCCAAGTCCCGACGAAAAAAATCGGCATCCCACGGCGAATCACCGGGTTCTTGAGGAAGCAAAGTCAACCCCAACCGGTCCAACGCACCTTCTAAACTGCTTCGTCCACTCTCGGGGGATCCGGGGTCCACGGCTGCCACAGGATGAGAGTCAGCTGGCATAAGAACTCCGCCTTGCCATTCTTCCAAACGCGGGGCTTCAGGGATTCCAGTGAGGTCGGGCAATGGCGTCAAGTTGACGCCCTGCAAGACCTCACCCCAGGACGGACGGTGGCAAGAGTCTCTGTGGTCTCGCCTGTCCTCCTCCACTGGAACAAGAGACATGAGCAGGCGCCAAGCAACCACAGGAATGAGAATGGCGAAACCACTGAATGCCATCCATGAGCCAGCGGTCAGTCGCCCATCCGTTGTCAACGCCGCGCCCGCAAGGCTGACGATCCCGGCGAATCCGGCAAAAGCAACGTAAGGCATGGTCAGACGGCGGCTTCCCATGTCAAAAAGTGCTTCGACGAGGCCAATGGCAGCGGCAACCAAGATCAAGACAAGCGTGAAGCTGGCCACCCAAACACCGTGAGTCTCACCGGGCAGAAAGACTGACCCGACAATTCCAGAGAATCCCTGTGTGCCACCGACGATCCCCGCTGCTCCAGAGCCAACGCCAAAAATGACATCAAGCGAAAACCCAAAAACTAGGCAAGCAGCATGGGGCAAGTATGAGCGCCAATTTCGCTCCATCGCCCCTCGACCCCGTTCACGATGAAAGGGAATGTCCATGGCCAGCAGGATGGCCGGGGCGATCCACATTCCAGGTGCCGACAAGATGCCCATAAACATAAGAGCAACAATGAGCTTGTTGCTGGCCGCAGGAGGCAGGTTGGGAAATCGGCTCGATCGAAATCGAGGGCGGGCGTCGACGGCAAGCAGCCATGCCAGAAACATCATCCCGACAAGATCACGCATACCTGCTGGCTGCAGAACAGCCGCCACTGCCATAGGGTGAACGGTGATCATGAACCCAGCTCCTAAAGAGACCACGCGGTTGCGTGTTAGGCGCCAAGCACAGTAGAAAAAACCGAGGCCCGTCAACCAAAGTAGGGCGAGATCGAACAGGGGAATAGCGCCAGCCTTAGACCGCAAGGATGGCAGCCACGTGGACAAGGTTGAAAAAACAGACAAAAATGGACTGGCGCCTGCGGAGGTATTCTCCGTATGAATGGGAGCCATGGGCCCCGGTGCCATCAAGATTACGAGAGCGATTCCCAGGGCAATGAGGAGCCAACCTGGGGCGTCTCGTCGGACGATGGCCGACAGCCTAGACATTTCAAACTCCGGAAACTAAGTTGCAATGCAGCAAGCAAATAGGATTTTGACTCAACCGAGTCATGATAGGAAAGGGGCCTGATTCTTGTCAACCCAAGTTAACCGAACCCCGGCTCTTAGTTTGGTGATCTTCGCCTTTCTTGCCGTAAACGCCTCGAGCCAGGTCTACCTTTGGCGTGATGACGGTGGCAAGGAGCACCGGACGAGCGATTTCGCCAAAGTACCCCAGGACAAATTGTCCATTCAGTGCGTCACAAAGAGCCTAAGCGTGCTCTCTGGCGAGTGCCTGATCGTGGAAGGAGGCCATGTGGTGCGCCTCATTGGCGTCGATGTGGCTTCTGGCTCTCTTTCCTGGGACAAAACAAGAGACGGCCAAGCCCAGCGCCGACTCCAAGAGCTTGTTGCCGGAAAAATTCTCACCCTCTCTTTCGACCAGAATTTCAAAAATAGCAGTCACCAGACCCTCGTCTACATCCACACCGATGACGGCACTTTTCTCAACGAAGTTCTCTTGGCAGAAGGATTGGCGGCTTTGATCGAAACCAGCCCCACAAGTCGACACAAGAGACGCTTGGCCGCGGCAGAAAAATCCGTCAAGACCCAGCACGTTGGCATGTGGCGCAAGCGGAGCACCAAGGCAAAGAAGCCGGTTGTCAAACCCATCAAGGGGTTTTCCCTGGGGCTCTATTCGCGCCAGGACTCTTATGACTACCTGCCTTTTCTGAGAGAGCAAGTTGCTATCGGCGCCACGGATATATTGCTCATCACACCCTGGTTCTTGGAGCACTTCACGAGTTGCCAAATTGTGCCCAAGCCGCAAAGAAGCTGTTCTCTGGCCGTTGTAAGTCGAGTCATTCGCCAGGCCCGCGCCTTAGGCCTCAGGGTTGCCGTCATGCCTATCATCTTGCTGTGGAAACCTGATGATGATCACTGGCGTGGCAATATCGCGCCAAAAGACCAAGAGGATTGGTTCTTGGCCTATCAAGAGTTCATCGGTGCATTCGCCAGCTTGGCGGAGGACGCAGGTGCTCAAGAACTCCTAGTTGGCTCAGAGTTTTCGTCCTTGGAAAAAGACGAAGTCCACTGGCGGGAGGTGATTCGCGGGATAAGGCGGCGCTTCTCCGGCATCCTCAGCTATTCAGCCAATTGGGACCATCTCGTTACAATCAAATGGTGGGATGCTCTCGATGCCGTTGGCATGACGGGCTACCACAGCTTGACGAAAAGTGACAATCCTTCGGTCGAAGAATTGACCAAAGCGTGGCAACGCATTCGCAAGGAGCTCGAGAGTATTCTTGAGCACATTGCTCGCCCCTATTTCTTCAGTGAGATGGGCTACGCCAGCCTGGACGGCATCAACAAGGACCCTTGGGACTATGTGAGCCCCAAAAAGACAGACAATCAGGAACAAGCGGACTGTTTCGAAGCTTGGTTTCGTGCCTGGCAGAATCCACCGGCGAAATTCCGTGGAGCATTCTTCTACACTTGGTGGCGCAACCAGGACGCCGACGATAAACGCCAATACACCGTTCATGGTAAACCAGCGGCCGATATCATCCGCAAGTGGTACACGAAGTAATCCCTGCGACGTCTTGTCATGGTTGGTAGGATAGGGGCATATGTCTGATTCCCGAGAAACAACCGATCCTCTCTTGCCTGAAGGACGCCCGGGATTTCTGGATCGTTTTCGCAGCACGATCGCCCCAGGACGAATCATCCGTGGCAGCGGCCGCTATGAAGTCTTACGCCTCTTGGGCCAAGGTGGCATGGGCAAAGTTTTTCTCGCCGAGAAAACCGGTGCCTACGGGTTCAGCAAACTCATGGCCATCAAGGTGCTGCCGAAGAATCGCGTGCGCTACAAAAGCGATCGCGCCATGTTTCTCGATGAAGCCCGGCTTTGCGGCGGCCTCAACCACCCCAACATCATTCAGGTCTACCAGTTAGGCGAGACCCGCAAAGAATTCTTCATCATCATGGAGCATGTCTTTGGTGTCACTGTTCTTGATCTGATCGAACGCTTGCAAGAGTTGGATGCACAAATCGCTTCCAAGTATGGCGTTTACATCATGACACGAATCTTGTCCGGTCTTCATTACGCGCACATGAGACATAATCGCGATGGCCAGCACATGGGTATCATCCATCGTGATATTTGCCCCAGCAACGTCATGATTTCTTTTCGTGGGATACCCAAACTCAGCGATTTCGGCGTCGCCAAATCCAAGCTCAATGAATTTGATGATGAAAGCAATGTCGTCTTCGGCAAGTACCCCTACATGGCGCCAGAGCAGGTACGAAGAGAAGGAACTGAAGTCCGCTCCGACATCTATTCTCTGGGTCTCGTGATGTACGAGTTGTTTACCAAGAAACTGGCTCACGAAGTTGGGGACACAAAGATGCTACTCGCGGATCTGGAGACCAAGAAGGTCGTTCCCCCCATTGATGTCAATGCAGACGTTCCGGAGGCTCTTTCAAAAATCATCATGAAAGCCGTTTCCATCGACAAAAATGCCCGCTTTCGATCAGCGAAAGCCATGCGGCTGGCCTTGGAAACCTTCCTCCTCAAGCACTTCATGTTCCCGGAGCAAGACGATTTCGCCGACTATTTGTGCGACCTCTTTCCCCAAGCAGCAAAGCACCGTTGGTGGTAGTTGCCACTAATCCTTGAGAATTGATGTCGACCGGATGCGGTCCAGTCGTGGAAATCCACGGGCGAAGTAGCGCATGCCCTGCGCCGCCGCAGTTTTTGAACTGGGACCTTCCGTATT
>JAJRYU010000085.1 GCA_024275615.1 Planctomycetota bacterium | reverse complement strand
GGCATCCGCCTCGCCGTCGGCACGAACCAGAAGATTGGTTTCTTCTGCTTTGCCGCGGACTTCAGAGCTTCATCGAAATCTTCCAGCCAAGGGATGTCATGGCCGCAGGTCGACAGGTAGGCATGTCGTGTCGGGGGACCTTGAGCGTTGAGACGAGCGAAGGGCATCATCGCCATCAAGACAAGAAAGGCACACTTGTATATGGGCATCATCAATTCCTCATAGCGAGCAGGAGCGACAGTCAGTATAGCCCAAGGGGCACCGGCGTGGGGGAGACTTTTGCGCCCCTTGTTCTTCTACGGCGTCGGGCTATGTTTCTTTCATGCCAACTGAATCGTTGAATCTCCGATTTCGCGTCAATCAGGCCCTGCTCTCCGCCCTGGAGAATGAAGGCCTGGATGATTTTGCCAAGACGATGCGGCGTCAGGATGGGGTGCCCATCAAAGTGTCCATCCCGGAACGACAAGTCCATAGATTGGTGCTTGAAGATGGCCAAGTCTACTTCCTCAAGCGCACTTTTTCAGTCCCTGTCGTGCAGGCCATTCGGCATCGACTTGAAGCTGGCCCTTGGCATTCTCGGCCTTGTCGAGAATGGCTGGCCTTGCAGAAAATGAAGGACTTGGGGTTACCTGCGGCCACGCCAGTGATCTGTGGTGAACGCTACCGATGGGGTTGTGTGCGAGAGGCCTTTATCCTGACCCAGGGACTTCGAGTCCAAGCGTCTCTTGAAGAAATTCTGCTCGCCGACGGTGAGTTCTCAGGCCGGAAGTTGGATGTCAAACTGATCGCCAACCAAGTTGCAGGAATTCTGCGCGCCATGCATGAAGGTGGAGTGAACCACCGCGACTTCTATCTCGGCCATCTTTTCCTGGGCGATGATCTGAAGACCGTTTGGGTCATGGATTTGGATCGTGCAGACTGCCGTCGGGAAGTAGGTCTGCGCTGGCGCGTGAAAGACCTTGCCGCTCTTCACTTCTCAACGCCGACACGCCTGTTTTCGCATCGCTGCCGACTGCGATTTCTCCGCTGCTATTTGGGTGAAAGCCTCAGGGGGCATCGTGACTTGATCCAAGCCATAAGCGCGAAGGCCGAGAAGATTCGCGCTCATGTTGAGCGCAAAGTCGCCCGCAAAGAAGCAAACTTCCATATCAATGACTAGCCCGAACTTGTTCACAACCTTGCGGCCACGAACTGCAGGATCTGTCAGGAATCACCGACAAGATGAAACCTTCTTGTCTGGACTGCCTATCAGTGAAAGAATCCGCCGCCTCCGCGGGAACTAGCGGCTGCGGCCGATGTCTCGATGCGAGCGCGTGCCGCCAAGGCGCTCTTGTCAGTGGGATCAAAAGACAGAGCTTCATTGGCCCAGGACAAGGCGTTGCCGAATGATCCGCGGATGGAGTACATGCTTGCAACATGCAACCTCAAGCGAATCTGCATGGTGATGACTTGCTCGTCGATGGCGTTAAGGCGACCCTTGAGGTCTCCCGGTATGAGCTTCGATTGTCTGAGACGCCAGAGATCTTTGTCAGCTCGAACGAGTTCGCGAAGGCCCAATTCGACGTAACCACGAACTCGTCGTAGTTTGCTTGACGAACGCAAGGACTTCACTTCGTAGTTTTGTGCCTTGATTATCATGCCGTCGAGTTTTGCGAGAAGTTTTTCAGCCGCTTCCCAGTTGGACTTCTCTTTTCGCGTTCTTGCCAGAGCCACGTCGCGCTTGCGCGCAGATTCGAGGCGACGGTTGATTCGAGTCAATTGGGCCGGGATAGTTTTGCTCTTGGGGTGAGTCGGGTAACGCTTCATTGCGAGCAGCGCCAAACGTCTCGACATCTTAAAGTGCTCCTTCATGAGCTCATTGGTGCTGCGCGCCAATATCTTCTCAATGTCCTTGGCTTCGCATTGGGCGATGCGTTCAGCGAGAACGGGAGACGGTACTTTGGAATTGATCGCCGACTTCAAGTAGTGCCGTTTCGCGGTCGCAAAAAGACTGGCGGCATAAGCGGCGTCAGCGATGCGCTTGTGGGCGCTTCGATCGAGAGGTCTCAAGGCCGAGACAAGATTGGTATAGAGGCTGGATGGTTCGATGCGGTCGAAGGGGATCTGCTCGCGGATCGACCCTTTAGCTAACTTCCGTGCCAAGACGATCTTGTTCTTCTTCACGGCAATGATTTCGCCGGTCACCATCCTCCCGTTCTTGTACTGAATCGTTTCTAACCGAATCTGGGCTGTGGCAGGGGCCAAGAGAGCTCCTGTCAGAGTTAGGGCGACAAGAAGGGTTGAAAACGTGATCTTGGCCATGACGGCCTCCTTTTTTGGCTCTGGAGCAGTTCCTTTACTTAGTACGGTCTGCTTCTCTCAGATATTGAATTTCGCGCTCAATCTGTCCGGACCATCTCTCATATCGTATGTTCCAGACGAGTGATGTTCCGCAAGTCTCTCGTATAAAATGAATTGCCACCTAGGGATTGGGGCAAAAAAAGCAAAAAAGCAGGGGGATAAAGGAAATCCTCCGCAGCGTTGGGGACACAAAATGGGCAATCGATACGCAGTTTTGGGCGCCGGACTACAAGGAACCGCGGCTGCATATGACATGGGACGTTTCGGCGATGCCGATTCCATCCTTCTTCTTGATCGACAAGAACGTTGTGCTCGTCGCCAAGCTGAGCGAATAAATCAGCTTTTGGGGCGCGAAATCGCTCGTGGCGAGACCATCGACGTCCGCGATGGGGGTGACGTGGAGCACAAGTTGCAAGGTGTGGATGCCACCCTTTCAGCAGTGCCCTATTTCTTTAATCCTGCTATCGCCATGGCTTGTATCCATGCCGGTTCCCACATGTGCGATTTGGGGGGCAATACGGACGTCTCCAAGCGAGTCGTCAGCATGAATGAAGATGCCAAGGCGGCGGGTGTGAGCATTGTCCCAGATTGTGGGTTGGCACCGGGTTTGGGCAATACCCTTGCGGTCTATGGCATGAGTCGCATGGATGAGGTGGACACGGTTCATATTCGCTGTGGTGGACTCCCTCAGGATCCGAAACCTCCCCTTAACTACAAGGTTGTCTTCAACATCGCCGGTCTTACCAACGAGTATTTTGGTGAAGCGACTTTCCTACGTCACGGCAAGATCACCTCGGTGAACACCTTCAGCGAGTTAGAGGACATTGAATTCGATGCTCCTGTAGGCCGATGCGAGGCTTTCGTTACCTCGGGCGGGACGTCTACCTGCCCATGGACCTTCGAAGGGCGAGTCAAGGAATACGACTACAAGACCGTGCGCTATCCCGGGCACTATGAGCGATTCAAAGTCATGCATGAGCTTGGACTTTTGGACTTGAAGCCCATTGAATTGCGTGGTGGGCAAAAAATTGTGCCACGAGACGTCTTTCATGCCGTTGTCAGTCCGCGCTTGAGTTTTCCCGAAGACAAGGACCTGGTTGTATTGCGCGTGTCCGTCGCTGGTCGTCGGGAAGGACACGATTTCAAAACGGTTCTTGAGGTCATGGACTTCGAAGATGAGGCCACAGGATTCTCGGCCATGCAAAGAACTACAGGGTGGTCCGCAAGCATTGTCTCCATCATGCAGGCAAGAGGCGAAATCACCCCGGGGGCTACTTCCTTGGAGGTTGCTGTCGACGGCGCCAAGTTCGTCGAAGAATTCAAGAAGCGGGGCATTCGTTTCACCGAATCGGCGCAACGTGTTCTTTCAGGAGACTAGCCAGATAAGGTGCTGGTTCTTCACCGCCGCGGATTAAGAGCACGTTCAAAGTTTTGGCTAATCATGTTGAACGTGAGCATGCAAATGACAACGGCGAGGCCGGGGAAGATAGCCAAGTGCCAAGCATTTCCTAAGAGGGCGGCTTCCCGTGCTTCTGCGAGCATGCGCCCCCAAGAAGCACGATCTTCGGGGCCGAGCCCAAGGAAGGACAGAGACGATTCCAAGAGAATAAGGTTGCCAGCAGTGAGCCCAAGGCTGACCAACAGTGGTGGAACACAGCCTGGCAAGACATGACGCAAGATGACTTGGCGATGCCCTAATCCCAAGGCGATGGCACTGCGAACATGATCCTTGTGTTTGTTTCTTTGTACTTCGTTTCGCACCAAACGAGCCGCCTGGGGCCAGAGAATCAACCCCAAGAAAACCACCATCAAGGCTTGGTTGTCGCGCCACTCTCGGGGTACCCAGGCTGGGGCGGCGACGAGAATCGCCAACGCCGGTAGGCAGAGGACAACCTCGGTGATGCGACTTGTTCCTTGGTCCAAGATACCGCCGAAATAGCCACCAATAAGGCCAAAGCACAAGCCCAGGATGGCGATCAAAAAAACCGCACCCAAGGCCACCGTCAAGGCAGTTCGGGTCCCGAAAATGAGTCGCGCCAATACGTCGCGCCCTTGCTGGTCACAACCCAAAACATGGCCAGCCTCTCCGGGTGTGACCAGAGAATCTCGACCTGGCAGGTTGGGATCGAAACGATTCGGCGGATAGACAGCGTTCTTGAGACGATCCAGCTCCGCGATGTTCTCGGCTGCCAAGGAACGCAGCTGTGCTCGTCCCTCTGGGCCTTTCGCCATGAGGCCGAATCTCTCGAAAAACGCCAGCGTTACCGCCTGGCTGCCTCCCAGCTCATTTGTCAATTCGATGCCCTCGTCGATCAAGGCGTCTGTTGACTGTTCTTCGGCGCTGAGCTTGCGGTCGAAGTTGAGCAGTGTTTGCCTCTCAATCGACTCCGTGAGGTAGCGCCGTCTTTCGTGATGTGGCTTGCTGGTCACCGCCAAGTAGAGGAAGACCGTCATAATCGCCACCACAAGCCCGCCAGTCAGTGCCATGGAACGTCGCTTGGTGGGCAAGATTCTCCAGGACAAAAGTCCCGCCACCGTGCTTGCCAAAAGCCCCAACCAAAACCAGTCCAGTTTGGCAAAGGATTGCAGCAAGGGTGAGTGCCCCTCACCTTTTGACCCGATGATCCAAATGGGTCGGTCTTGACTCAGAAACGGTGCCACCGCAGCCACAAAGAAAAGGACAACGAGCAAGAGAACACTGAGCACGGCAGGCCATTCTCTCGAGAACCGGCGCCACAATCGATCGGCGAAACTCTCTGGCCGCAGCATGGATCTCAGCATCAGGAGGTCCTCGTTCTTGGCACCAGCTTGGCGTTCAGGAAATCGGAGACGACAAAACCGATCAGGGTCAAAATGGCAGAGAGCAGGACCAAGGTTTGAAGAACTGGGAAGTCGCGGTTTTGGGCCGATTCTAACAGCAGAAGGCCCATGCCTCTGATGTTGAAGATCTTCTCAATGACCACGGAACCACCAACAACTTGGGGCAAGAGCAGCCCCAATAATGTCGCCGCTGGGATGAGCGAGTGGCGCAGAGCGTGGACCCAAACAACGCGATTCTCGGCGACACCAGCAGCCCTTGCTGCCAAAATGTAGTCCGATCCCAGTGTTTCTAACATGGCGCTTCTTGTCTGCCTGGCCACGGCCGTGATGCCAGGCAAGGAGAGGGCCAGGGTCGGTAAGAACAGATGAGCGATGCGGTCCTTAAATGTCAGCCAGAAACTCCCTCCGAGAGCATCCTCAGAAGACAAACCCTCAAGTGGGAATAGATCGAGCCCGCTGGCTGTCGCACCATAAATCAACAGCAGGGTGCCCAGCCAAAAAGTTGGCATGGCATAAATCCCAAGAAGGGTTGTGCCGAGTACGCGGTCAACAAGTCCACCAGCGTGCCCTGCCATAAAAACACCCAAAGGAATCCCAACAAGGAAAAACAGGAGTATCGCCGGGATCTGGAGCCACAGAGATTTGCCAAGAGCAAGACCGACGATGGTTCTTACGCTACGGGGATCGGTCATGCTGTGCCCGAACTCGAGTTGGACGATGTTTCCAAGCCAGCTGGCAAAGCGTCTTGGTATCGGTCGGTCCAGATCAAACTCGCGGCGAAAATCGGCGAGCCTCTTTTCCATCTCTTCAGGCGAAACGGATTTGTCGTCCAAGTTTTCTTGACGCAGGCGTTGAGTGTCGGTTGCTTGGATCAGCGCAAAGTCGATGATGAGGATTCCAAGGAGCACAAGAAGAGCGCTCAAAGGTCGACGTGCCAATTTGGGCAGTGGCGCCAGTGTCAAGGTTTCCCCACCTTGAAATCCCACTGTCGGATGCCGAGGGCGTAGGCCTTGACACCTTTGACGCGGTCTTGCCAAACGATGCACGCCGGATTATTGAACAGGAAAGCCATGGGCACTTCTTGGTGTATCAAGGCCTGGATGCGATGGGCACTGGCGACGCGTTCGCCGTCGTCATTTGCGGTGAGCATCTTGTCGATCAAGAGGTCCAGCGTGGGATTCTTGAATTGCTGCCAGTTAAGTCCGTCGATGCACTGACTGGAGTGAAATGTGGCACGCAGGTCGGCACCTGGGTGGTTGACGTCTATTTCCCAGACTTGGGCATAGGCGTCGTGCTGGGCCAATTCGCAGGACTTACGAATCTCGCTCCAGGCCAGAGTTTCCACTTCCATAACGATGCCAGATTGAGCCAGTGAGTCTTTGATTCTTTCGATGAGGCCGCTTGACCACGACAGTCCTGCCTTGGATCGACTGAGAATGAAGCGAAGTTTCTCGCCATTTTTGTCGAGTATCCCATCACCGTTTCTGTCAACCCATCCTGCGGCTTCTAAGAGCTTCTTGGCCGCGAAGGGATTGTAAGGTCGTGCGCTAATCGATGGGTCATTGAACATACTGTCAGCGAAGAAGGGCCCGGAAATAGGCCGGGCCAAACCAGCATAGAATTGATCGTTGATCTTCTTACGCGGGATGAGGAGCGATATGGCCCGTCTAACTCGCACGTCTCCCAGAATCGGATTGCTGCAATTAAAGCCAATGAAACTCCATTGAGGCAAATAGTAGTGCGTGCCTTTAAGTTGATAGCGGTCTGCCTCCTTCATTAACTTCACGTAGGCTTGAGTGCCGATGGCGGCAAAGTCTATCTTGCCAGCTTTGAGTTGTTCGATGGCTTGAACCGTATCTACAATGACCTTGTAGACAAACGTTCTAACGGAGAATCGGTTTGCAAAAGAAGCATCCTTGTTTCCCCACCAATCCAAGATCCGATCGAATTCAATGACACCATCTTTCCAGGAAGCGAGACGATAGGGGCCGGATCCAGGCAGGGCACGAATCTTAGTGATGTCGCTCACTGGGTTTGGCAACGCATGGGTCGGGACTGGTGAGAACTTGAGACCAAAATCGAATGCGGCGTGAGGAGTCTTGGTCTTGTAGCGCACGGAGAATCGCTTTTGGCCCAGCACCTCGATCGATTCGATGTTCGCCAACACGGCGCGAGCTTGAGCGAAAGGTAGGGCCAGGCTTGGGTCTTCTGAATTGATGATCTGCCAGGCGGTCAGTGCATCGTTCGCCGTCACCGGTATGCCGTCAGACCAGGTCGCCCGTTTCTTCAAAGTCCACGTGTGGATGAGCCCGTTCGCAGACTCTTCTGGCATGGTGGCCGCTAACCATGGGATGGCACCTAACTGCTGTGGGTGGCGCTCAAGTAACTTGAAGTTGAGGTGGTAGCGCGTCAGCTTCTTACCACTGGGAGTGCGTTGGGTTAGGAAATTGAGGGTGTCTGGTTCGCCGGCAAGGCGGTAGACCAATCGGCCTCGAATGGGCGAGCTTGGGGTGGATAGCGATTCTTGGGAGCTGTCCACTCGTTTTGGTTTCTTGGCTTCGGGAGGGGCGTTGTCACAACCCAAGAGCAAAAAGAGTGGGCATAGTGCGATCAAAGCTGTGCTGAAGATCGTGGCGAAGCGATTTCCTTGCATGTCATCTCACAAAAGAGAGTAGTTGCGCTGCCACAAGGATAAGAAAAATTGCCGCAAATTGGCTACTCTACTTGCCTTTGTTCTTCTTTCTTATGGGCTTTTTTTCAATCTGCTTGGGCCGCTTGCCCATGAGGGCTTCAACCATGACACGCTCAAAGTGGGGCGCCTTGATGGAGAACTTCTGGAAGATGTTGGGAAATGCATAGGCGCGGCGAATGCGCTGGGTCCGATTCCGCTGCGCTCCAAGCTCCAGGTCCCGGCGTGCTGCGGCCTTGCCTGCGACATCGATCTTCCAGCGCTTTTCACTGGGACGGTGAATATTGTTGATGCGGGTCAAAACTCCTAATCGCCTTTCGTGAGAAAACGCCATGGGGATGATTTGGCCTGGACTCAAACTCGTGCTGGGGGCACCTATGATCTTCTGCCAACCCATAGTTAAGTAGTTGGCCACACGCACTCCCAAGCGTCCGCGGTAGTTAGGACTCACGATTCGGCGATCTTCCGGGCGAATGAAGAGATTGGGTACAACGGCAGCGTTCTTGACCGGTGACAGTTTGGGATCAAAGAAACCAGAAAAACTCTCGCTTGCATATTCTGCTTCGGCTGCGGCTTGGCCCTGGGCGTCCAAAGGCCCTTTGGCTTTTCGCTGTTTTATGTGGGCTGCCACCTGTCGATCGAGTTCATCACGGAACAATGTGGCGCGCTCGAAAGCGATGCGCCACTTGTTTGCCTCTTCGAAGCGATCCCACGCAGCTGCCATCATTTCATCAGCAGGGCGCACACGCATTTCTTGTGAGCGAATGAGGCGCCAAACTCCAGCGTGGGCACCGGGTTGGTCGACTACACCGTTGGTGTAGTAGATGCTGCCGTCTTCATTGCCGAAAGACGTGTAGCTGTAGAGCGCTCCGGGTTTTAGTTGGCGCATGTAAAGGGGATGATCGCCGAAAAGAGTCTTGTCGCCAGTGAGTTTGCGCGTTGGTGTCATCGGGACATGCCGATAACGGACACCCTTTTTGGCTGCGAGTGCCTTGAAGTCAACGTCAGGCCCAGCGGCAGATGCTTCCTGCCAAATGTCACCCAAGTACTTGATGAGACGCCAAACGCGCTCCAAGTGAGGTTGGATCGAATTAAAGGCGTCTTGCTCGCTGGCTCCTGTCGGCACCTCGCCGTTCCAGCGACTCATGGTGCTGCGCCGATTCTGTTGCCAACGCATGGCCATCTTGTAGATGACTTGATCTGTAAGTTTGTACTTGGCCGTGAGTGACTGGAAAGATCCGCCTATTTCTGGCCTATCGCGCTCAAAGAACTCCTTCATCTGGGCCACCGATTTGTCGCCGAATAGGAAGTAGAGAACTTCCGCTTCTATGGCCGGGCGATCGTGATCGTCAAGGGCTCGCTTGGCAGCGTCAGGAAGTGAATTCCACCAGGACTTGAACAAGGTCTTGTTCGCTTCGTTCTTGGGGTCAAGAGGTTCATAGCTGTCCACGGTTTCCGGAGCGAAGGCGACAACAGAAACGTCATAGGCGGTGAACATGAGGTCGAAGTGCTTTCTGAGCATGCCCAAGTCCGTGTCGATTTCCGGAAATTCAAGGGCGACAAAAAGCTCCCCCAAATACTCCTCGCGGCAGGCGTTCTCGTAAGCAACGCGATCTTGGAAGCCACGCTTTTGGACCCAGGATGCGTATGCTTCGGCGGGGTTCGGAGCCGATGCCAATTCTGCTCGCAACTGCAAATGCCGGTCCCGCATCCACTTCTCAAACTTGGCTGGAACGATCTCGATGTTCTCGGCTTGGCCGCAAGAGAGACGAATTGCTCGGCTCCAAGCGAGGAGCAACTTGTCAGCGGCGTTTGCCTTGGGATTCAAAATGGCGACAAGGCTTAAGTGGCGCATGATTTCTGACGCCGGGATCTGGATTTTTTTGCCTTTCCAGACAATCGAGCCTCCTTTGATCTTCTGGAACTCCTGGCCCCCAAGGAACGAGGTGCCCAAGACAAAAAAGAGAATCGGAAGAAGGAACCCTTGCGGACCTCCCAGACTTAGAATTGACTTCATCGAAACTTACCCATTTGTGCTGCAGGATCTTGAGCTCAAGGATATCTTAGACTGATGCGAGAGGCCAACCAGAGGTGATTATTCGCCGGGTTTCTTGGCCGTCGTAGATTCATAGGCGATGATGAGGAAGTGTGGTACTGTGAACAAGCTTCGTTTTGGGCACGAGACAAGAGGAATAGATGCAGCCAAAAACCATGGTGGAGAGAGACGCGCGCAAGTTTGGGGTCCTGTTGTTGATGGGGTTGTGTTGGAGTCTGAGTGGTTTGGCTCAGGAAGCCACTTCTAAACCCAGTTCACCCGTGGCCACCAAGGAAATCTTGCTGACGGAACCGCGTGCGAAACATCAGGCCGATGGCTCCTTACCCAAGGGCTGGGATCAGACTCGTCTTGAACGTGCCGACGGGCTCTATTTTGATGGTCAGCGGCTGACAGTCCGAGAACTTATTGAGGCCTTGCGTGCTGGAAAAAAGCAGGTCGATCAGCTTCTCATCAAGGTGGCGCCCCGAGTTCACTTTCGACGCCTGCAAGGAGTGGCGCAGGTCCTGAACAACGCCAATCTCGGAATCACGACGCTAAAATGGGCCTCCACCGACCAGCCGCGACGTACTTTCCCCTTGGTGTTCATTCGATCTTCTATGGGTCTTTTTCGGTTTGAAAATGGCCGGCTGGTTTTTGAGGGTGGATTCGGAACGAACCTGGGCGAGGAGGTCAGGAAGACTCTTGAAGATGCTGCCAAGAAGATATTCGAAGCCGAGAAAGACCGCCTTCCCATGCGTCTCGAGCTGAAAGACAACCAGGATCCCAAATCGATTGACTGGTGGTTGAACAACAAACATTTGAAGAGTGAAAAACACAACGAGAGAATCGCGCTGCTCCAAGAAGAGGTTCGAAATAAGAAAGAAGAGGCCGGTTCAGTGACTCTTGCGTTGGCACCAAACCACTCGATTATGTGTGGCGATCTTGTGCCGGTGTACATTGCAGCCAAGAACGCTGGAGCCCAACTCATTGCTATCACCAACGCCTCGGAAAGCCTGGGTTTGGGCGAGTTCAGTTGGACGATCCGTGGGCCGAGGTGGCTGCCACGCGTTATCAATCAAACTTTGATGGCTCTTGCCAAGACACAAGCGCCCGGTGGCAGTTGGCCAACTTCAAGGCGCGGAGACATTACTCGATTGGGTTCGACGGCCTTGGCTCTACTTGCTTTCCTTGGCGAGTTCCATACCCCTGAGGAAGGTCAGTACAAGGACAATGTCGCTGGTGCCCTGCAGTTTCTCCGTAGTAAGCAACGAGCCGATGGCAGTATCATAGATGAGACCTCCGGTTTCTCATTCGATCACGTTCTGGCGACTTATGCCCTGGTCGAAGCCTATGGTCTAACCGGCGACGATGAGCTGGAAGAAGCCGCCGGGCCCGCTTTTCGTTTCTTGATGCGTTGTCGCAACAAGGAAGGTGTGTGGGGCAAAACCGGGGCAGGAGCGAAAGCCGATCTTGTGGTGACGGCATGGTGTGTTTGCGTCTTGAAGTCAGCACAGGACAGTGGTTTTGATCTGCCGGAAGACGCATTCGCCAAGATTTCTAAGTGGCTCGATTCGGTCGTTGATAGCAAGAAGGGCAGCATAGCCTCGCGATCAAAGTCAGGTCGCGTGACAACACTGGTTGGCCTTGCGGATGAATTCTATGGCCGGCACACGGAGTCATTGACGGCGATCGGGCTCATGATGAAGGCACGCTGCGGTGCCAAAGTCGAATCGGACAAGACGATCTCGCTTGGTGTCAACCGCTTACTTCAAGCTCCTCCTCGAGGTGGAGACGCCTTGGGGTTGCCAGACCTGGACTACTTGTTCTTTGGGGCTCTCACCATGAACGCATTCGACGGACCGCATTGGGATGGCTGGCGCCCGGGTCTCAATGACGCCGTTCAAGGATATATCAACCAATCCGGTGGTGGTGAAAAAGGCACGGTCAAGAAGATGATGAAGGCGGATGCCACAGTGCTCAGCATGGTGTCACTCTGCCTGGAACTCTCCTATCGTTACGCCGAAAACCACAAGGATAACTGACGCAGTTTTCAGATCGGATCAAACTCCAAGAGCGCGCCTACAGTCTGCACAAGGAGAACAAAGAGTGTGGACCAAATAATCGCTTGAGTCACAGCATTGGCGACGTCACGCCCGCTCATTTTGGCGCGCATTCCCTGGTAGGTCGCAATGGTGCCAACACCCAATGCGGAAATGACTGATTTGGCGACTAACCACTTTGTCCCCAAGAACACATCACCATCGTTCGCCAAAAAACGAGTGAACTCTGCTTCCCAAAAGTACGTCGAATACTCCGGCTTGATGGCTGCGAAAACAACAAGGCTGGCGATGCGGGCAAAAAGAAAGTTGACGGCGATGAGTATGGGCATGCCGATCAAGTGTGCCCAGAGGATGTTCGTGAGGAGATAGCGATTGGGATCGATGCCAAAGGAGCGCATGGCATCAGTCTGTTTGGTGTAGACCCGGTTGCCGACATCGGCAGCAATAGCGGCTCCACTTCGTGCCGCCACCAACATAGCCACCATGCCCGGAACCATGATTCGATAGAGACTAAAGCCGATGGCACCGATCACATTGTCGATGAGAAGGGGTTCGGTATACGTCTTGAAGGGCAAGAAGCTGAAGGTAAACCAAGTGATAATGAGCCCGAGAATGAATCCGCAAATGGCGACGTAGGCCAAGGCCGATCCAAAGGTGCTCAAGCGCAAATAGTAAACTAGGTAGCGCAGCCCCCATTTGGCCCGAGGCCAACGTGGGATAAGAGCAAGTATGCCTATGACCATGGCTTCGAGGCTCCTACCCGAAGCAATCAAAAACCTCTTTGGCACTGCCTTGATCCCGGATCCGCGTTCTCGTGATTCCTCATCAAGCGTAGAGCTTGAAGCCAAATCCGCCATGACTTGATGGACACGGTCCTTGGCAATTTCACGATACGCAAGATCTTTTGGGTCAAGAAGAATGATGCGGTCAGCGATTCCTGCCAATGAACCCAAGTCATGAGTTACGACGAAGGATGTCTTTTTGTGTTCCGCGTTGGTCTTGCGAATGCGTTCGGCGACTTGGGCCGACATAGCAGGGTCAAGCCCGGACGTCGGTTCATCATAGAAGATGATGTCCGGATCGTGTGCCAACGTTCGCGCGATGGCACATCGTTGTTTCATGCCCCCGCTTAGCGCCGTCGTTCGCACCCGGCCATCGAGATTGAGTTCACTCAGAAGACCATCAATGATCACCTTCCCTTCAGCCCCTGCCACCTTCTCCTTGCGGCGGTGATCCAGTCCAAATTGAAGATTCTCGCGGGTAGACCATTCGTCTAACAATCCGAAATCCTGGAAGACGATGCCGGCGTGTTCTTGAGCTGCTCCTGGCAGAGAATCACCGAAAAGAGTGATGTCTCCCTCTATTTCGAAGGGTCGCGTGTTGCTGTTAATGAGTCCCAAGAGCAGCTTCAATGTTACCGACTTGCCGCTGCCGGAGAGACCCACCAAAAGGACGATCTCACCTTCTTTTACCTTCAGAGACGCTTCTTGAAGCAAAGGGCGTCCGGCGATACGGACGCTGAGTTTGTTGATGTCAATCGCCAGAGGTTTTGTCCTCATCGCCGACCTCCATCGATACCAGGAATGATCTTTGGAACGGCGCCGACATTGCCATCGATGAGATCGAGAAGAACCCAGTCTTCGTCTTCTCGGAGCAGTTTGCGCCGTAGCACACGAGCCAGGTCAGGGTTGATGCCATCACGCCTTTCGTTCATGAGCAGGCGATTGGCGACTTTTCTGATCGCTGGTTCAAACGAAGCGATGAACTTGTCGATTGGCTCTTTCAGGTCCGGGCGGGTCAATACGCTCTTGGCCAAATCCTGAAATCGTCTGTTGTCGAGGAATAGAGATCTGACAATGGATTCCGCCGCTGCACGGAAGCGAGGATCCCGGCTAATTTCCTCTGCTGCCTGTTGGAGTTCTTGGACAGTTCTTTCTTCCTTCAAGGTGTCTCTAAGTGCTTCGGCCGCCATCTTCTTAACCTCGGATTCTCTCTTGGCGACGATGGGTATGGCTTTCTTCTTAATGAACTCTTGGACTTTCTTCTCGAAGCGATCCTTATCTGTGAAGGGGATTGACTCAGACAGATAGGCCCATGACATCGACCACACCGGGAAAGCGTCGACGATCTCGTCGCCGACATTGTCTAGCAGCGGTTCAGCGCGATCTTGAATCATGGGCCAAAGGACTTCGCCAAAGACCCCTTCGATGTGATCCTCCCATCCTTTTTCGCGGATGACGACGCCAATGACATCGAAGTCATGTTTGTTCGTGCGGGTTACGTTGGGCAGCTCTTCTTGGATCATCGTTAAGGTGTCTTCCATCAAGCGTGTGATACCAGGACGAAGATCTTCCAAGAGCTGGCCGCGATCACGCCGCCAGCGTTCCAGAATGATGCGTCGAATCTCATCTTGCGTGTCTTTAGGAAGCAAAGTTCGGACAACCCAGCCGACATCTCCTGCTGTGCGCGCGGCCACAAAACGGGTATGAGCCCCCATCATGGCCGTGTATTCCGGAAAAATAGCGACATCAGCTTCTTGGGTGGTTCCTGACGTCATGACGGCCTTGACCAAGCCAGCGGCGAAAAATCCATTTTTCACGCGAACCCGAACCGGATTACCAGGAGCCAGGGGGGCTGAGAGCGGAAAGCTCGCGCGGAAAATCTGGGGTTCAGCACGGAAATGTTTGACGATGCGTGCCGTCGCCTTGGCGGCCTCTTCGTCATGACTGAGATAGCGCCAACCGACGCCGAGGACGACAGCCCAGAACACCAGCCCAGCGATGAATCGGCCGATTTCCTTCATTGTGCACTTTTTCCGTTTCGTCGGATCATTACCAGCCATTCGTCTTCAAGCGTCTTGTTATTCACAAATATTTGCTTTCGTCTGCGAATCAGAAGCGCTTTCAAGGACAAGAGACGCTTCATTCGGTTATCATAGCGCTCAAACCAATTCCAAGGAGGACAACTATGGGCCTTTGGGACAAAATTCGCGGCGAATTCATCGACATCGTCGAATGGCTGGATAGCAGCAAAGAGACGCTGGTTCATCGCTTCGAACGCTATGGCAACGAAATCAAGTATGGCGCTAAACTCGTTGTTCGTGAAGGGCAGGCCGCTGTATTCGTCAACGAAGGTGAGATCGCCGACGTCTTTGAACCAGGGACCTACACCCTCGAAACCCAGAATATACCTATCTTGACTACGCTCAAGGGGTGGAAGTATGGCTTTGAAAGTCCGTTCAAGGCCGAAGTTTATTTCGTCAACACACGCAGATTCACAGATTTGCGGTGGGGCACCAAGAACCCAATCATGCTGCGCGATCCGGAGTTCGGTCCCATCCGCCTGCGGGCCTTTGGCACCTACGTCATCAAGGTTGAAGACCCTGGGACATTCATCAAAGAGGTCGTTGGTACTGACGGTACTTTCACTACGGATGAGATCACCAATCAACTCCGCAACCACTTGATTTCCAGGTTCACTGACCTCTTGGGTGAGAGTAAAATTCCGGTCTTGGACTTGGCAGCCAATTACGATGAGCTCGGCGATTTTCTGCGCGAAAGGATGGGGCCAGAGTTCACCGAATACGGGCTCGCTCTCAGCTCACTGCTGGTTGAAAACATCTCGCTGCCGCCAGCGGTAGAAGAGGCATTGGACAAGCGGACGAGCATGGGCGTCATCGGCAACCTCTCTGCCTACGCTCAGTTTCAGGCCGCCGAGGCCATGGAAAAGGCTGCTGAAAATCCTGGCGGCATGGCTGCCGGCGGCATGGGCATGGGCATGGGGTTTGCCATGGCCAACCAAATGGGCCAGACCATGAATCAGCCGGCATCGAGCGGCGCTACGCCGCCGCCGATTCAGCAGGCCGCGAACTTTTGGGTTGCTGTCGATGGCCAGCAGACTGGGCCGTTCAGTCTGGACACTTTGCGTCAGCAAGCCATGGCGGGCCGACTGACGAAAGACTCCATGGTGTGGGCGGAAGGCATGGCCAGCTGGCAAGCAGCCAAAGAAGTACCAGCACTGGTTTCTGTTTTGGGTCAGGTACCGCCACCTATTCCACCGACACCGCCAGAAGCGCCCAGTTCCTGAGGTTTAACGTACGATGGAAGAGACTAACAAGGCTGCTGATACGCCTCAGGAGCGTCGTTTCCCCTGCGGATCCTGTGGTGCCAAACTGGAATTCCAACCAGGCACAGAGTCCTTGATCTGCAGCTATTGTCGTCATGAGAACATCATCGTTCAGTCCGACGAGCCTATCGTCGAACTCGATTTCCAGGCGTTCTTGAGTCGTCTCGAAAACGAAGCAGAGACGACCGAACAGAATCTCGCCAAGTGTGATGCTTGTGCCGCCTAGATCGAACGCCCAGAAAACCTGTCGGCTTTCACTTGCCCGTTTTGTGGTTCCAACATCGTCATGACAGGCGGCACAACACGGCGCGTTATTAAACCTGAGAGTCTTTTGCCTTTTCGCCTCGATGACCGGGCAGCGAGGCGGGAATACAAGACGTGGTTGAGCAAGTTGTGGTTCGCACCATCAGCCTTGACCAAGCGTGCTCGCGATGATCATCGCTTCGATGGTGTTTACCTACCCTACTGGACCTATGACGCTGACACAAAGAGCCAGTATCGCGGCCAAAGAGGTACGAACTACACCACAACTGAGACCTACACGACCCGTGACGCCGACGGCAACATGCAAACGAGGACGCGTCACGTTACAAAAATTCGATGGGTTTCGGTGAGCGGCTTTGTCCGTGTCCCCTTCGATGACGTCTTGGTCACCGGGAGCAAGTCCTTGCCAAGGAAGTACTTGGAAAAACTTGAGCCTTGGGATCTTGTCGAACTCAAGCCGTTTGAAGAGTCCTATCTTTCAGGATTCAAAGCAGAGACTTATCAAATCGGTCTCGCCGACGGTTTCGATCGGGCCAAGGACATCATGGCGACAAGAATTCGCGCCGTCATTAGTGCCGACATCGGCGGTGATCACCAGCGCATATCTTCTGTTCGCACGCGGCACGATGATCTCACCTTCAAGCACGTGCTCTTGCCAGTTTGGATTAGCGCTTTTCGTTATGCCGACAAGACCTACCGCATGGTGGTGAACGCGAGGACTGGAGAGGTCCAAGGTGAACGTCCCTACTCAGCGCTCAAAATCTTCTTCTTTGTCTTGCTCATCATCGGCATTATCGCCGCTGTCGTGCTGGTGGCACAGGCCAAATAGCCCTGGCCCATGTTCAGCATGAATTTCCTTTTGGGGCGATCATCGTCGGCCAATGAGGAGGCCTGTGACGGCCATTTTCTTTGGCGTATCGACGCAAAGGAGCTCTATTTTGGTGTCGCGATTCGAGCCTTCGGGGGCCTCAACTTGGTAGATGCGCGGTGTGGTCAAGTCCACAAGAGGAATACGCATGAAGGTCTTACCATTGGCTGTAACCCGGACTTCCCCATAAGGTTTGCCTGTGCCATCGCGTCGCAACCAGAGAACATGACTCTTGGCGCTATCCCGAAAATATCCAGAGGCTTTCGTGACAGGATTTTGATTTCCCAAAGGATGGGTGTCCAAGCCTGCTATGGGTACATCGTGAGATTGGGAATTTGGGAAGAGTACGAAACCCAGAGCGTGGGCCTTTATCGCCAATCGACCAGCATGTCGTATGTAGATGGAGAACGTGTTTGTGCCGGGCTCCAATCGAGCGGCAGGCATGGCCCCGGCGAAACAATAAAGACCATCTTCTACGGTTATCAATCCACGACGAAGCCACTCTTCGTTACCGTTGACATCGACGTAAACTCGGAGCGCGCCAGGGTCCAACGGGGCCCCGGCGGCGGAGCTTGCTTCAAACAACAGAGCGAAATTAGGGTAAGAGCCAGATGGCACCTGGATCTTGAATTCCAATTTCTTGTTGATCAGGTCGGCAACTTCGATGATTTTGGCGCGATCGCCGTTCGTGCGTTCGGCAGCCACGTGGTCAAATCTGCGAGACGGAATGATCGGGCTGTCGAATACAGCTGGGGTCTTAAAAAGCACTCTTGCAGCCAAGGTCGCATTCTCCAAGGTGCCCCGACCCAAGTCGAGGCAGCTTTCTACGCCGGCGTGAGATTGCCAGCGGTTAAGGAGATCGATGGCGCTCGACCGGACACTGGGTGCTGACGAAGGTTTGATTACTTGAGCAACCGCATAGGCGGCATCGCGGGAGTCGGTTTCGAAGAGGTGAAAAATGGCCGCTTGCGACAGACCGGGGTCGCCGTCACCGTGACTCAGAATGATCTTGCACAAACCAACGAATTGCTTGGGGCGTAAGACCTTGAGTGCTTCAAAAATCGGCATGCGGTCATACGTTGCATTGGGGGCAAGGAGGTGTTGGGGAAGCCGCGAGACAGCTTTTTCGTCTCCCAGCTTAGCCAAGGCCAAATCGCGCAATGCGGCCAGCTCAGGCTTACCTTCGCCTTTGGGTTTGTAACTTGCAAGGAGCTCCTTGCTGCCATTGGGGTGTTGGCGCATCAGAGCATTCAGAAGTGCTCTTTGGGTTGACATGGGCAGCCCATCTTGAAGCCCCGTAGCCACATGATCCAAAGCCGTCGCTTGTTGGGTCCCCGATAGGAGCAGAGCCCCGGCCAGAGCGCGGACTCGCAAAGTCGGATGTGCAAGGAGAGCCTTCAAGGTCGAAGTGTCTTCTTTGGATTCCATCTTGTTGAGAATCTCAAGGGCTTCTCCCAGGCCCCGACTGCCCTTCTTGACGATACGCCGGGCCGTTGCCAACCCCTTCTTGTTATTGCGTTGGGCGTAGAAACGTGCTCGTGCCAATTCTCCATCTGGTCCGGCAAGATCGATGGGTCGGCGTTGATCTTGGCGCCACCACCAAATGCACGACTCGTTGAAAATCTGGAACTCTTCAAGCAGCAGGGCGAGCTGCTCAGCCTTGCCTCGGTGAGTGGCTATCTTATTCGCCGCAGACCCGTCCTGTCGCAGGATCGCCGGTTTCAAGGAAGGGCCAAAGTGGAGCGTCCAGTTTCCGAATCGAACGCGCTGTACAGTGGATTCGATCGGATCATCAGCGAAGCGGAGATGAGTGGCGAAGACAGCCCTGTTTTCCTTGTAGGCTGCTCCTTTGACCAAGTGCGCCACCAAGGAACGGCCTTGGCAATTCCATGGAATGTCTGCTTCCGCAAGATTGATCAAAGTCGGAGCCACGTCAACTGTCTCGACGGCAGTTTGTACTGTGGCCGCTGGAAGCCCGGGGATGCGAATAAGCAGCGGCACTCTCAGAGTCTTTTCGTTGAGTTCGTTTTGACGCAGTTGTTTGCTGGCGCTTGCCACGTCGTTCAACCCGTGAACACCCACCACTACGATGATGGTCTTGTCTTCCATGTTCCTTGATTTGATGGCATCGACGAGTTCGCCAATGGCCCGGTCTGTGTAGCGCAGCGAAGCGCGGTAGTGGTCTTCAGCTGTGTTTCCCAAATTGATGCCGGGGTGAAAGCGAGCGGGAGGGTAGGGATAATTCAGATGAATCCAGCCGAAAAATCGTTCACCACTTCGACGATCGGACGCGCGTTTCTCGTAGATTTCTCGAATACTCTGGGCTTCACGGCGATTCGCACATCGGCGGTTGTCAAAGTCGAATTTTGTCGCCAATTCGCCGATCGGTTCTTTGGATTTTTTGAGAATGCCGTAACGGAGGATTGCCCAGGAATAGTAGCCACTATCTGCCATGACACTGGCTATGGAATCCGTCTTCGACGTGCTTCCGATCCCCGTGATCGTTGTTGGATAGAGGGAATGGTGGATCGAGATGAGAGCCGTTTGTCGATGGGGTGACGAGCTGTAAGCTCTGGAAAACACCACGCTACGGTTTGCCAATTTGTCCAAATTTGGCATCGGTTCTGGGTGCATACCGCCAAAGGCGGCAAGACGATCAACTTGGGCAGCATCAACCGTGATCAAGATGATGTCGAATGTCGAAGAAGCTGGGACTAGTTTGCGCAATGCGAGCCTGGATTCATGGAGATCCAGAAGAGAACCTCGGGGGGCCTGATTCGGTGCCAAACTTTGAGCACTCGTGAGGACCGCCAAGAGGCTTGTGATCGTCATGACCCGCAATATGAGATTCATCCGATTTCTCCAGCTCTTCGTTTGACGCAATCTCTTTGTCCCAAATCTCTTGGGTCTTTTCGACCATGTGAGGCCAAGTTCTTGATATTACCAAGGTGATAGGGCCTATTTGTCGGCTGGCAGGGCATGAACTGACGAAATCAGGGGAATTCGATGGCAAACGACACATTGATCGAGAACTTTCGCCGGCTGACCGACGTGATGAGTCGGTTGCGCGAAGAGTGCCCTTGGGACCGCCGCCAGACCCACTCCAGCCTGCGAAGATATCTCCTGGAAGAATGTTATGAAGTCTTGGATTGCCTTGATCGTGGAGACCATGACAACCTCAAAGGAGAGTTGGGCGATCTCTTGTTTCAGATTTGGTTTCATTGCGAAGTTTCATCAGAGCATGCTCAGGGCAGTTTCGATCTTGCCGATGTCGTCGGGGGCGTTGCCGACAAACTGATACGCAGGCATCCGCATGTTTTTGAGCCGGGGTCCGACGTAGACGCGGCCTGGGTCAAGAAGAACTGGCAAAAAGCCAAGATGGCTGAAGGGCGCACATCTATTCTTGAGGGTATTCCCTTGGCCATGCCTTCCCTTCAAGTGGCCCTGTCCTTGCAAGAGAAAGCAGCAGGCGTTGGTTTTGATTGGCCGAACATGAAACCTGTTCTTGAAAAAGTGAAAGAAGAACTTGAGGAGTTCCTAACCGAGCACGAAAACCACACTGTTGGCGAGGTTGAGGCGCCTCCTCGGGTCCGAAGTGAATTCGGAGACCTTTTGTTTTCTTTGGTCAATGTCGGACGTTGGCTCAAGATCTCGCCGGAGGACGCCTTGCGCGAGACGAACATCAAATTCCGCGCCCGATTTCAGTTCATTGAAGACCAAGCCAAAAAGAATGGCCAAGTCCTTGAAGAAATGACTTTGGCGGAGATGGACGCCCTCTGGGAACAGGCCAAGTCAGAAGAAGAGTGAGGGGCGATCGACGAGAAGGTCAGACGCTATCCCGCTGTTGATGGCCCGAAGATCGCGAAGGTGTGGCCAAAGCGCTCACGAATTTAGGCATGTCCTTCGAGTCAAATCAG
>JAJRYU010000084.1 GCA_024275615.1 Planctomycetota bacterium | reverse complement strand
CTGGGGGAGGATTCCAGATTTGGGGAGCAGACCCAGCTGCCTTGGTGCCTTCATCACTCGTAGCAATTCGAAATTGCGTAATCGACAGCAATGTTGCTTCCGTGGGCGCGGCACTGTGGGGGTTCAGCTTCGTAAATGTCACAGTGGAAGATTGCCTCGTCACCAACAACAGTACCTTGGGCATGCCGCCGACTTATCAGGGGACCACACCAGGGGTAATAGTAGAACAGGGGTCTACCTTCGAGATGATACGCACCCGCCTGTTGTACAACACCGCTGGCACAGGCGCCCCCGCTGTATCCGGGATCGTCAACCTGGAGGATTGCGAAATCGGCTTCAATGATGGTTGGGGGGTGGTCGCATCCGGCCCAGCCAAACTGGAGAGGGTCTATATCCACGACAACCAACTCGGCGCGGCCTATTTGGGGCATATCGGCTCTCCTCAAAGGCACATACTGCGGAATTGTCTGATTCGTTCCCACAACAATCCTCTGGGACCGGCGGCCGTCTATCTTCGCGGTGCTGCCTTGATTGAAGGGTGCACGATTACTGAAAACCAATCTGCAGCGACTCTAGATCATATTCTAGGTGGGGCAGCCGTGGGGGGGATTACCAAAACGGGTGGCGGTGTTGTTGCTATGAATGTCTACACCGCCGGTGCCGTTGACGTCGTCATTCGCAATTCTGTCATTTGGAATAACCTGCCAGCAGATACAGTGCTTTTTCCTGCTCCGGCGTTTCTTGCCCAACCACCGCCTCCCAATATTCAGTTGGCCCAAGCATCCATGACGGTTGACTATTCCTGCGCCGGAATCAGCCCCGAAGCTGCTCTGGGGACAGGGAACATCTCCGTCGATCCGCTTTTCCTCAATCCACTGCTGAGCGATTTTCGTCTAGACCCCTTGTCGCCCGCTGTTGATGCCGGTGATCAGAACTCTCCCGATATCGATGTGATCGACATCTTGGGCAATCTCCGCGTGGTGTTTGCCAATACTGACATGGGATGTTTCGAAACTGCTCATCTTGGTTTGGGATCGGTGCTGGATGGCAATGTCGGTGCGGGAATGGGCGGCCCTTACAATGTCCTGAAGATCAATGGCAGTGCGGGTGACGCCGCTCATCGGGTGCAAGTGCCCATTGGCACATCCTCAACGATGACGTTGGATCAACCGCCAACCAATGGTTCGCCCGCCAACTTTGCCATCTTTGGTATTTGGGGTGAACCGACGGTTTTTGATTTCTTCACTTTGCCATTCAACATTGGCAACATGGGATTCATCCCTTGTCCAGCGGTTCCAGCCTTAGAGCCCATCACCTTTGTCTTTGCCGCGTCGATTCCACTTGGGAGTTGTACACCCATCTACCCATGGGGGCCTGCACCTTGGTCATCAGGGCCAGGGCCGGTGATTGCGTTCCCACTGAAAGTGACATTTCAAGGCGTGATCGAGGAGAGCCCTGGGGTCTACAAAGTCACCAATGGCATCGTTTG
This sequence comes from Planctomycetota bacterium, assembly GCA_024275615.1. Classification (GTDB taxonomy): domain Bacteria; phylum Planctomycetota; family DRQF01; genus S139-23. The sequence goes on along the minus strand of JAJRYU010000084.1, from coordinate 10,945 downwards.
GGAAACGCAGTAGTCCACTGCGAATCTCCAGAAAGCTAAAATCCACTGAGATTGTTCAAGGTCGCCGAGAATGGCGACCTTGAATTTTTGGCAGGCTCGCGTTTTCGAAACGGGGCCGTGGGGGCACTCCAAGTTCCATTGGCGTTCGCAAAGGCGAGAACAGGAAGACATGTTGTTGCCCGCCTTATTCACGAGAGACTCATCGACATTGGCCAAACGCTTCTCTACGGCCTGTCGAGTCGGGGCACTCGTTTCGTCCTGAGGTTTCTGAGCCGAGGTGCACGGTCAGGCACTGTCTCAGAACTGCTCTTGATTTGACATCCAACATAGCTGGCAACGCCTGTAGCTGGTCGAGTGGCTCACCTGGGACCCATTAACCTAAGTCCGACAAGGCTCGCTGGGAATCAGGTGCATATAGTTCCATCTCATGCCCACCAATACCCCATCAAGGCCATTGGGGCAAAATATCTTCAGGAACTTTTTTCCTATTGATAAAGACATGGCACGTCCTCATCCGAAGAATGTACTGCCAGTTTGCTGTTTCAGAGAATTGAATCCAGGTCGAGACGGCGGTGAGGTGAGTCGAGGGACTCCCCAAAACCGTCGCCAATAAGGTTCCGCGTAGATGAATCCGTCCCCCGACGAACCCAACAAGACTGAGAATGCCGGACAAAAAGCGACAGTCGCGGTCCAAACTGGTTTTCGCACCAGAATGATGACCCAGGCTGAACTTGATGCCAGTGGCACCTTTGTCATCGATCACAACAATTCTTCGCCTGAGAACAAGGACGAAAGCAAAGGCAGCAGTGCCTATCTTTCCCCCGACCGCGAAGCTCTCAAGGGTGAAGCCTGCGAATCTCGCTGCGGTTTCATTCCGGGCTACTCGATTTTGGGGAGTTTGGGGCAAGGTGGCATGGGGGTCGTCTACCAGGCAATTCAAGAACGACTCCAGCGAGTCGTGGCGTTGAAAGTTCTGCGGCCAAGTCGTGAAGGCGACGTCGAATTCATCGAACGCTTCAAACAGGAAGCCATGGCTGTGGCTCGCCTCAATCACCCCAACATCGTTACGGCTTACGACTACGGCGAAGCTGAGGGACGTTTCTACTTAGCGATTGAGTACGTTGAAGGTCGAGACTGTTCGGAAATCCTCGCCAGCAAGGGTCGCCTCTCAGAAAGAGAAGCCTTGGCTCTGATCAGAGATGCTGTCTTAGGGCTCTCTCATGCGCTCTCGCACGGCATTATCCATCGGGACGTGAAACCCGCGAATCTGATGCTCACATCCCAAGCAGCCCAAGATGCTAGCGGCGGTGTCTTAAGTGGGCGTCTTAAAGTCACGGACTTGGGCCTGGCTCAGATCCGAGAAGACGCACAGGAATTACGCCAGCAAGCATGGGACGCTGGCAAGATCGTCGGTACACCCAGCTACATGGCTCCGGAACAAGCGCGGGGTGAAGACGTCGATTTTCGCGCCGACATCTACGCCTTGGGAGCAACTCTCTTCCATTTTCTAACCGGCATCAAACCCTACGACGCTGACACCGCAATTGAAGTTTTGGCTAAGAAGGCCCACACACGCCTGCCACACCCACAAGACTTGACTGATTCCATCGCCGACGACACGGCCTTGGTCCTCGATCGGATGATGGCGAAAGACAAGAGCAATCGCTATCAAAGCTACGAAGAACTCCTGCTCGACTTGATTGCGCTCCTAGGTGGCCGCAAACCGGCGACGACGCCACTTTCTCCCAAGAGGAGTTCTTTCGACAAGCCGCAAATCAGACGTTCTTTACTGCGCAAGCACCGCGCAGATGGCTCGGCCACCCCCCTCTCATTTCGCTTGCGGCTCGTGGCACCGGCAGAAAACAAGAACAAGAAACTCATCAAGAAGCTGATCGGCTACAGCATCGCCATCGCCGCGGGTTTCGGCTTGGCACTTGTCTGTCTATAGAATGTGCCGATGGAGAAATCCCCACCGGCACACAGTTTTGAGCAGACTGATTCAGATTTTTCCTAGCTGACTACATGCCACCTACGATGGTCATCTCATCAAGAAGGCGAGTCATTCCAGCTATCTTTTCCGTCAACCACAAGACATAACGGATATCAACATTGATTGTCCGTGAGGCTTCTGGCCTAAAAGCATAGTCTGAAGTCATGGCTTCGTAGTTGCCATCAAAAGCCAATCCTGTGAGTTGCCCCATACCATTCATGATAGGGCTTCCCGAGTTGCCGCCGGTGATATCGTTGTTCGACAAGAAACAAATGGGCAAAGTGCCAAGTCTCTTGTCACCGTAGCGCCCCCAGTCCTTCGCCGCGATGAGCTCAAGAACCTTCTTTGGCGCATCAAAGGGCTCGACACCCGTGTGTTTTTCGGCGATGCCTTCGGCCGAGGTATAATAGCGATATTCAACGGCGTCCCGTGCGGTATACCCTTGGATCGAACCGTAGGTAAATCGCAAGGTCGAGTTGCTCTCGGGAGGCGATTTGAAACCCTTGTACTCCTCTTTCGCATGCATCATGAGGACAAGATTCTTCTTCTTGAGCGCCTCAATCTCCTCGTCGTTTCCGCCCACAGACGCACGGAATTTCTTTGTTGAGTTGATCAACTTGACGAGTTCACCAAATCCCTCAAGCTTGCTTGAGAGATGAGCGACGATTTTTTCGTGATCGATTGCAGTTGGCAGGAGCTTGGCAACGTAGTCATCAAGAGACGTTTTCTTGACATCAACAGCGGCGATGGCTTCTGGGCGAGGCGCTTCGGGCGAATCCCAATAGATCTTGAGAAAGTCTCGTAGTTGGGTTCGCTGCGCATCGAGCTCTCTAGGAAAAAATCCGCCCAAGAGCTGAGGAGCAATGCGCTCCGCACGGGCTTTTGGCGCTGTCCCGGCCATTTTTTCCAACTGTGGATGAGTCCAAAGCATGCACACGGTGTCGCCCAAGAATCCGCTGAGCGAAGCGACGGCAAATATCTTCTCTTTATAGAGTCTTGCCATGTCTTCGTAGACGTGACCGTACTTTGCTATTCGTTTCGGATCTGCCTTGATCCAGGCAGCGATCGTGTCCTCTTCATCGCGCAAGCGCTTAACCAAATGGATGCGGCGCAATTCAATCAATTTACCTTCAAAGTTCTTGAGAGTGTTGTTGATCGACTCCAGATCTGATGCCACGCGAATCTTGAAGTTCGGGTCCTTCTCGCCGCGCTTGACCATGTTTTCCGCCATGCCTTTGAAACGTTCCACTTGCCCTGGCAAGCGGTAGAGTTCCTGCTCTTCAATTGCGTAGGAAGAGCTGAGACGATAGGTGGGAGATCCGGGGTAGCCCATGATGAAACTGAAGTCTCCCGGCTTATAACCAGCAATCGAAACATCCAGACACTTGGCTGGCTCGAAAGGCACGTTGTCAGCGCTATAGCCTTCTCTTGAACCATCTTTGCCGACATAGACGCGGAAATAGGTAAAATCGCCTGTGTGCCTTGGCCACATCCAATTGTCAATGTCGGCGCCATAGTTGCCAACCATACTAGGGGGAGCATAGACCAAACGAATATCACGGTAGGTTTCGTAGCCCACCAAGTAGTAGGCCTGATCAAAGAGAACTGATTCGACCTTCAGATCCTCGAATCCCTTGGCAGCGGCGGTTTCGATGAGCTCCGCGCTGTTCTTTGCTACCAAACTCTTACGTTCGTCGGCCACAGTGTTGGCGGTGACGCCCTTCAAGACATCTTTGGTCACGTCTCGGTAGAGAGTCGTGATACGCATGCCGAGCCCCTTGCAAGGCAGCTCGTCTTTCATGGTCTTGGCGACGTATCCTGTTTCGATGCGGTTTTCTTCTGGTGTTGAAAGAGCGGCAATCGAGTCAAAGGCAACGTGATGATTGGTGAGCACAAGTCCCTTCTTCGAGACGAACGAACCGGAGCCATAGCCGCTCAAGTTGCCTCTTGGAGAAAGTGAACCAATTTGCAGAAACGCATTGCGCAAGCTTGGCTTTTCCATCGACCACAATTGCTCGTGAGAGAGCTTGAAACCCATTTTCTGTAGGGTTTCCATAGGTAATCGAGTGCCAATTGCTGGGGGGACCCACATCCCCTCATCGGCAGTGACCGAGCCATCACGGGCCAAAACGCCGACAATCATAGCCACCAAGAGCGGGGCAAACTTCTTCATGAAGGAATCTCCTTGTTGTTTGAGGCGGGACAATAGCAAACAGCCAGCGCCGCAACATCTTTACCCACAGATCTCTCCTTGCTTTCATTCTTCTCATGCCGCGGGAGCAATATCGCCGATTGATGAATAGGGGCCCTACGTGTGGTCACGATTGAGCTTCGAAATATCACATAAGTCGTTTTTTTCTAAGGTTTTGTGGCAGCACATATGAGTATGGGCCCAACCCAGCAACTGAACTGTCTCTTCCTCCAAGGGGGAAGCGTCGCCAAACGCTTACGTGGTGTTAATTCCCGATTCAAATCAGGAGGAGGCGGTCTTGACAGCAGCGTAGCCCTCTATGCCCTTGCTATTTTGATATCCGTTCTGGCTGTCATCGTCATTCGCAGGATTGTGCTGTGGCGGCGGTGGAACAGGATCGCCGGCGAAGAGGGCTTAGGCCTCAGTCGCAGCGCACTCAAATTGTGGTGGAAGTACCTGTCCGTCGAATTGCGCCAGGATCCCAATAAGATTTTCGATTCTCGCGAGCGCATGTCCTGTGAGCTGGAACGACTAGTTGATGCCGACGAAGAAGAATTGGCCAAACTCATACACCAGTGTTGGATCAGGAAAAAAGCCGAGATTCGTCACCCTCTTTCTGGACAAGACAATCTCCTTCAAACTGAAACTGTCTTAGTCCGCGATGAAGACAACAAGATCATTCTCAGTGGATTCCTCCGCCGCATCGGCACGGACGCCGTTGACGTTGTTCCATTCCGCAAGACGACAATCAAAGAAATTGGTGTCGGTACCACATTGGTTGATCTTGAACGAGCCCGCGGTTGTGATTCTGTTTTTGCGCGCATACTCAAGACTTCCAGTGATGGACGCCTTTGGACTTTCAGCATAGGTGATGCCGCAAAAGTCGAACACCAAAGGCTAGAATTTCGCATCCAAATCGTCTTGGGAGGTCTGGTTTTCGACAAGCGACTTAAGACCCTTGAAGAAGTCCAAGAGGAAATAGACGGCACGAGTAAACCCACCCACCACTTGTTGGCAAAACAGCAACGAGAAAACCGTGTGACCATTGCCGACCTCATGAAGCGAAAAAAGCTCTTCTATTGTTCGAGGCTTTGCCATCTCATCGACTTGAGTGCCATGGGGGCTCGACTGAGAATCGTCGACAACGAAGAAAATTTGACAGCCGGAAAGTCTATTTTTCTCTACCTACCTTTCCATGTCGGCGGCCAACAAGAGGAGTACCTCATCGAGGCCGAGGTGGTCGAAACGTGGTCGGAGCCGACAACGGATCCGGAACAAGAAGACCGCATTTTACGCCTCAGGTTTTTCAATCTAGAACCAGCCGAATTGCAAAGCCTCCGACGCCTTGTCAACGTCATCAACGCCACGCCCATCCAATCCATGTCAAGCGACGCTCAGGAACTCCACGAAGAGTTTCTCTACAAACCTGTCAGCTAGTCCATCAATGTAGATTCTCCTGCGGAGCGCTTCGCAGTGGTGGTGCCCCGGGCTCGAAATCCGGGAGCCATCGCCAATCGCCCCACCGTTTTCTTTGCACGTCCTTGGCAAAAGAGTTTCCAGAAACAATTACCGATCTTCCTAGGAAGCGGCTATCATTCGACGATGCCAACATCCCCCAGGAAGAAAGATATCTTTGACGCTCGTCGTGGTGATCGCGAGGCTCTCGACCATCTTTTGGCACGGCTCCACGATCGCTTACAAACCATGGCTCACCGGGAATTGGGGCCTGCGCTTCGTGCCAAGATCCACACTTCCGATTTGCTCCAAAGTGCTTTTCTTGATGTCGTCCGATCAGTCGATGCTTTCCAAGGAGAAACCGACGAACAGTTTGTGGGTTGGTTCAAACGCATTTTGCACCACAATATTCGCGACAAAGCGCGGTACTTCGACGCACAGAAACGCCGCTCCGGAGATCCGGAGACTGTCTCAAACCTTGCTGACGTTTCGGCCCAAACTCCCAGCGCTGAAATCCAAATGCGCGACTTCGACGAGCGAATGAGTCCGGAGATGACATTGGCTCTCAAGAACCTCACCAAGGAGCAACGCGAAGTTATTGAATTACGCTTCACCGAAGGTCTAACCCACAATGAAATCGCCGCAAGAGTCGGCCGGACGCCGGAATCGATTCGTGCTCTTGTTTGGCGCGCGAGAAGTGCCCTTGCACTCGAACTCGAAACCAACCGGGATCCGAGTAAAAAAAATATCAATTCCCCATAACACTCGGACGACCCTTCCCGCCTTCCCTTTGTCGCCGTCTGCATGCCGACCCTTGGACTGCTGAGTGCCTTCAGAACATTGGCTGGCTAGGCGAGAACAAGATCAAATCCCAACATACGGATAGAGAGACTCATCATGAATACTCGCCTTCTCCTCGTGCTCGTTTGTACGTTTTTTCATTGGCAACAGTCGCAAGCTCAAACGAGTCTGCCGATTCTCCAACCCCTCGATCTCACGATAACGCCCGTCCGTTTTGAATCTACGAATCCCAATTCAACGCCCGCAACCGCAATCGCCGACGGAGCCAAGATCCATTCCTTCTCTGCCAGTTTGACTGGGAACGCCGGAACATGGGTTCAAGTATTCCTCCATGTCTACCTGGATCCAGACCTCTTCGCTGTGGGTAGCTCTGAACGAGCCGATGTAAACGCTTGGTTAGGCACCTACCCATTCTTGGCCAAGAAGGAAATCAGCTACAGTAACACGCCTTCGTCGGGATTCGCTTACGGCGTACTAGGACAGAACCAGCCGAGTTTCTTCCAAGATAGAGGTCTCGTGGAATCTCACCTCAGTCGAGCGACTGCGACATCAGACCCGAACGCTGTGAGCGCATACTTCCAATATTTGAATGGCGGTGCCCCAACCCTACCATCCGGTGGCGGACAGCCAATCAGTCAATCTGCTAGCCTCAATTGGAGCATCTCCCCGGGCTACTGGGGCGGTACGTTGCAAGAAAGTGACTGGCGCAAACGGCTGGTTTGGGAACCAGATGCCAGTGTTCCCGGATCAGTTTTGGGAAGAGAGTTCAGCGTCAGAAAGTGTGCACAGTTTGCCATGCGTAAGCAGGCTGGGGATCGAAGCGATGCGGACGCGGCCTACAACAGCAATGCTGTCAGCCAAATGATGGAAATGGGTGCACTTCAGCTTTCGATTCAGGCGGTCGCTCTTGTCGACGTGTTGGCGGTGGACAGTCCAGTCTTGAACGACTTGCCCCCGGAGGGATTACCGGACTTGCCCAATCTACCCAAGGTCAAGATTAGCCTGCCAAGAGTGATTCCTGTGATTACTGCCCCTGCCGGTGTGCGAGGTTCAACTCAAAACTCAACTGCCGGCCCTCAGGCGGTACGTCTCCACAAAGCCACTGTCGGGAAATACATTGTGCTGCCCATCGAAGGCCTTGTCCCGCCTTTCAACGTTGACGTGGTGTGGGGAGCAAATATCTACACCCTTGCAGGAGAAGTGGCTCCACGGTTGGGGCATGCGAGATTCCCGATGCCCACAGCGATCTCTGCCAGTTCTCTGCCAACGAACCCCAAACTTACTATCCAGACCATCCTGGCCACAAGCCCGGCCTATGCTCCCAATCCGCCGTTAACGACATTCGATCTCTTCATTCAGTAGGGATTGTTGGGAGACACACACAAGATGCCTCTCGAGCCCAATGTGGCTTCTGAGAGGCATCACTTAGTTGCCTTGTCTCTTCTTGAGGATCTCGATGACATTGTCGAGATATCGCAGTTGAACTTCATTTCCTGGTCCTTGACGAAGTCGGGCGGAGAACGCTGCTTCCAGAGCGTCCGCTTCGTCTCCGAGTTTGTAGGCAATGAGTGCACCCACGAAGGTCATGTTCGCCATGATTCGCTTGTTGGGTGGATCTTCGCCTTTGCCCTCTTGCTCGACAAGAAGATCAATCATTGCTCTGGCTTCCTTCAAGAACTCAATGGTTTTTGCCTCGCCAACATGGGACTCACTCTGCACGAGGCTGTTAAAAACAACAGTGGCGAAATACACTCTTGAAGGCCCGAGCCAAGGAGAGCTCTTCACTGCGGTCCTGAGATTGATGAGCGCTCCCTCCACATCACCCTGCTGCAGAGAAATCCAGGCCTTGACCCAGAGAGCTTCGGCGATGGCATAATGATAGGTCAAGGCAGGAAACAAGGTTTCAACTTCAAGATCGAGTTTCGTTAGCGCGTCTGTTTGCTCTTGATTCAGAGCCTGCATCTCTCCTCGAGCCTCCTCGTTGGCAATTCTGGTGAACTTGCCAATGAAGCGAGTCGTTTGATCCAATTGCCAGTTGTTTGAACCTCTGGGGGATGGCCGAGCTTGGGTTTGAATTCTAAGAGATTCATCTTCTTCGCCCCGTGCGAGTAGGACACTGGCGAGGTTTCTGGACAAGATGGCATTCCGATTCCAAATGAGAAGACCATCTCTCAGCCACTTCTCTTCGCCAGCGATGTCATTACGGTTTCGAGCGATCAATGACTTGATCAGATAGAACCTGGAATCGCGATCATCATCAAGCATGCTCAAGGACTCTTCAGCCTCATCTGGTTTGTCCAAGAACACTTGGACATGAGCTCGGCTGCGATAGACAAGTGGTGAGACGACGTCATAACCTGTAAGGCTGTAGAAGAGATCGTCGGCAGTTTGATACCGGCCAGCATCGAACAACAAGATACCCTGCAGTAGGATCGTACGGCGATGCCCTGGCTCAAGTCGTTTGGCGTTTTCGAGCTCAGAGATCACCTCTCGATTGGGTCGGTTCTTGAGCCGTAGACCGATGGCACACAAGACACTTTCGTCGGCGCTGTTTGAGACACTCTCAAGATCCTCTGGTAGAGGTTGCTCATTGATGAGAAAGCCAAGAATCTTCATCACTCGAGAGTTCTTTGACGAAGGAACATCTTGCATGAGCGCGTATTCTTCTTTTGCGTCCTCATACTTGCCCTGCAAGTATCTTGCAAACAAGAGGGCCTGATCAAACAAGGCCGGATTTAGGGCGCGAGCGTGATGCTCACGACACGCCGCAAGGGCACGTTCGAATCCGGGAGCGTTGGAAGCTGATGGTGGATCAACGACAAGGTCCAAGAGACGGTCGAAAGCTCTTTGAGCAGCAATCGAATCGCGCAACCCGAGGGCGAAAGAATCCTTGGGGCTTCTTCTGAGAAGAGGGTCGAGAATCTTGCTGGCGTTAGAAATCTCGCCACGCCGCAAGGCTCGTTCCACCCGCCCAAGCTCCGACCGAAAGAGTATTGAATCTTCACGCAATTTGACCAGCCACAAGGAGCCAAGAACAACGATGACAGAGAACATCGCCACCAAACTCACCGCCAACGCTTTGCGTCGGCGAATTGACCGGAGGACTCTTGAAATGGGGCCGATTGACCGGGTGGATATCGGCTCTCCTCTTGCAAAACGATCAAGTTCTTTGGCCATTTCGCCAGCGGTCCGGTAGCGTGCGCTTGGCTCTTTCTCGAGAGCCTTGAAGATAATCGTCTCAAGGTCGCGCTCAGTACCTGAGAGAGGCGCTGGGTCACTGATGACGATTTTTCGAGCCAGGCGACGCTGATCGTCGTCTTCAAAAGGCAGCTTCCCGGCGCAAAGCGTGTAGAGTGTTGCACCCAGAGCATAGATATCTGTACGCGGGTCCTGGCCAGATGTTTTCAACTCGATCTGCTCTGGTGCCAGATAGGGCAAAGTCCCAGCAACAACACCTTCTTGAGTAAGCGTTTGATCAGAACTCGCACGAGCTAGACCAAAATCGACAACGAAGGCCTTTCCTGAATCTAGGACGATATTGGCGGGTTTGATATCCCGATGCACGACACCGCAAGCGTGGGCTTCCGCCAAACAGCTCGCAACGGTCTTGCCAATTTCAGCAACCTCTATCGACGAGAGGGACAATCCAGGAGCATCAAGACTCGGTCCTGTTAACCACTTCATGGCAATGAAGAAATAGCCCTTGTCTTCTCCTATGCCGTAGATCGGTACGATGTTCGGGTGATCCAAGGCCGCCGCAATCTCAGCCTCTCGCCGAAATCGCAACATGGACTTCGGATCGCCCATGGTTCTTCTGTCAAGCACTTTGAGAGCAACGGTCCGACCAAGCGTGGTTTGCTCCGCTAGGAATACCTGACCGGTTCCCCCTGACCCGATCGCGTGCCGCAACCGGTACTCCCCCAAATTTTCGGCGGGCAATTCCTGCTTCGTGTGAAAGCCTCGGCCTTGGAGCTTATCGATGAGAATCTGCTCAGAATCCGTCGCCGCGCGTAACTGCTTGATCAGGGTGGAATCATGTCCGCAGATCTCTTGGATGTCCGGGGTATTGCCAGATTCCAAGGACTCGTACCACAAACTCAATGCTGCTTTCAGCCGCTCCGAATTGCCCTGCTCCATTTCTTCTTCCTTCCATGGTTGGACGCTGAGCATACCCAAAATCGCTGGAACTGTCGCGCCCTCGAAGAAGAATGGAAAACGATCCGGCGATAGTCCTGAGGAAAGAAATCCATGGTTTGTGTAATCGATTGGTTTCGGGACCAACATGAAAAATGGGCTGCCAGAATTGGCAGCCCATCGATGATTTCTGCTCGGCCAATTCACGGTCGAATCAGGTTAGAAAGTCGTCGTCGCCAAATTGTTGATCGTTGTGATCTCGGCGACCGACCCCGCGGGGATTACGATCTTCGTTCTCATGATTTGCCCTTGACTTGGCAAAGCAACGCCGGAGAAAACAACTGTTGTTGTGCTGGGAGTAAGACCAGTCGGCG